>DAOVIP010000373.1 GCA_030671465.1 Candidatus Aminicenantota bacterium
AGAGTACCGGAAACAACTGGTTGAAAAACTGGCCGATTTTGATGATACCCTGATGGAAAAGTATTTGAATGATGAAGAGATATCTGAAAATGATATCAACCGGGCAGCCAGGAATGCCACTCTTAAACTGTTAATTACCCCGGTTTTTATCGGCTCGGCTTTTAAAAATAAGGGGATTCAACTCCTGATGGGTGCCGTGGTTGACTATCTGCCCTCGCCGCTGGACCGGGGGATTGTGATCGGTTACGATACCGAGCATCCGGAAACCACCATATCCCGAAAACCGTCTATGAAACAGCCGTTTTCAGCTCTGGCCTTCAAGATCATCAATGACAGCTATGTGGGTCAGCAGACCTTTATCCGGGTTTATTCAGGAGAATTGGCTGCCGGAAGTTATATCTTCAACTCGACCAGACGGAAAAAAGAAAGGGTAGGCCGGATATTACGGGTTCATGCCAATGAACGCAAGGAAGTTAAATTGTTGACTGCCGGTGATATTGGGGCCCTGATCGGAATGAAGGTGACCTCAACCGGTGATACGCTGTGCGATGAGGAACATCCGATTTTTCTGGAAAACATTCAGTATCCGGAAACCGTTCTGGATATGAAGGTTGAGCCGGAAACCCTGAAGGACCGTGATAAAATGTCTCTGGCCCTGAGTAAAATGTCTTTGGAAGATCCCTCATTCAAGGTGCGGTTTGATTCGGAAACCAGCGAAACCGTTATATCGGGTATGGGAGAACTCCATCTGGAAGTGGTGGTGGACAGATTGAAAACCGAACACCATCTGGGAATCCAGGTCGGGAAACCTGCGGTTGCCTTTCGGGAAACCATAACTGCTGAAACCAGGCATGAATACCGCTATAAAAAACAAACAGGTGGAAAAGGGCAATTCGCTCATATCGATTTCAGGATAGAACCCAATCCAGATAAAGGCCTGGAGTTTTCCAGCCGTATTAAAGGTGGCAATATACCCAGTGAATTCATACCGGGTGTTAAAAAAGGATTTGAAGATACCATGACCAGAGGATTAATAGCGGGATTTCCCATGATTGATGTCCATTTTGTGCTGATTGATGGCAGTTTTCATCCAGTGGATTCCAGTGAAATGGCTTTCCGCTCCTGCACCAAATTGGGCATCAAGGAGGCCATTAAAAAAACCCATCCCAAATTACTGGAGCCTATTATGAAGATCGAAATTAACACTCCCGATGAATTCATGGGTGAAATCATTGCCGATATCAATCGCAGAAGAGGTAAAATCGGCAACATGCGTCGCTACCGCAAGGGATCTCAAAAATTATCGGGGCGGGTTCCCCTGAAAGAAATGTTCGGTTATGCCTCGGTATTGAGAACAGTGTCCAGTGGGCGGGCCAACTTTTCCATGGAATTTTTCAATTACCAGTCCTTGCCAAAAACCATTGAAGAAAAGGTGATTGAGGAAGAGATGGAAAGGAAAAGGACTTCCTGAGGCCGGGCTAAAAATGACAATGGCAGAATGAGGAGCATTAAAATCGCATTGCTTTCGCTGTTGATCATCCTGGGAATTGCGCTGCTCTTTTTGGTATTTTTTTTCTTCTGGGCCAGTTCAGGATCGCTACCAGCCGATCGTTTATCTGAGATAAAGGTCTATTCAAATTCCCTTTTTCCCCGTCCGCTCCAATCCAAAAGCAGCTTCAAAGTAATGACCTACAATATCGGTTATCTCTCCGGAATGCTGAACAACCAATTGGCCAAGGCGGATATTGCCTTTTTTCAGGACAATGCCCGGAAGTTCGAGCACATGTTAAGAAAAATTCAACCGGATTTTATCGGCTTTCAGGAGATTGACTATGGATCCTATCGGTCTTATTTTCACAATCAACTGGACCAGATAGCCATGCACAGCGGATACCGGTATGCAGCCAAAGCCATTAACTGGGACATGAAATATGTTCCCTTTCCCTACTGGCCCCCATCGGTTCACTTTAGAAAAATCATTTCCGGCCAGGCCGTGTTGAGCCGGTATCCCATCGGAATGGCCCGACGAATTGAACTACAGCCGGTTCAACACAAACCGTTTTACTACCGGGCATTTTACCTGGACCGCCTGGTGCAGATGGTCCGGATTGAGATAAACGGACGCCAGCTGTTGATCATGAACATCCATCTGGAAGCCTATGAAAAGGAAACCCGGGAGAAGCAGGCCAATGAGGTATTGAAAATATACCGTTCGGTGAGAGACCGCTATCCGGTATTGTTGATCGGTGATTTTAACTGTGTTCCGCCCCAGGCCAGTCAAAAATCCGGTTTTGTCGATGAGCCGGATATGGATTTTGAAGGCCGAAATATAATCTCGCTTTTTCTGCAGGAGGAGAGTTTGAAGGAAGCGTTTCTGGATCCCGAATTCAATCTGTCCGAAACAAAGACCTTTACCTTTCCCTCTGATGAGCCCAGTCGCAAACTGGATTACATTTTTTACGATCATCGAAAAATCAGCTGTATCAAGGTCGAGGTATTGAAGCTTGACAGTTCGGACCATCGACCAGTACTGATGGAGTTTTCTTTTAGGCCTGACTAATGAATATTCGTGGTTTAAATGGCCTTCAAGCAGTACTCGTGTGGTTTGGATTATTTTCCAGGTAAGGTAAAAAGGGAATGAGGGCCATGGCCGGGATGGAGATAAGAAAAC
>DAOVIP010000216.1 GCA_030671465.1 Candidatus Aminicenantota bacterium
TCGACTTGACAAATCTCCAGAATGGTTTATACTCATGGCTTGTTTTATTCGAATTTTGAAAACCAACAGAATGGAGTATTTTGATGATTAAACCCCACGGTTCCGATGTGTTAAATCCCCTGTTTGTCCGGGATGAAAAACAGAGAAATGTCCTGATCAAAGAGGCTGAATTACTGCCCTCGGTGATGATCAGTTCGGCGGCAGCTGCCAACGCGGTGATGCTGGGCAGCGGCTATTTCAATCCACTGCCGGGATATATGAACCTGGAGGATGCTTTGCAGGTGGCTGAAAACATGCAGACCTCCGGAGGGCTGTTCTGGCCGGTGCCTATCCTGAATTTACTGGATTCAGCCGAGGGGCTTTCAGAGTCGGGGCGTCTTGCTCTGCGGGATCCCAATGTGGAGGGCAATCCGGTGTTGGCCATCCAAGAGATCGATGCCATTGAAACCATGACTGAAAACCAGAAAACCCGGATAACCGAAAAGGTATTCGGTACCCTGGACCCGGAACACCCGGGTGTGGGCGCCTTTCTCAGCCAGGGTCGGGTGGTAGTGTCCGGTCCCATCCAGGTGTTGAATTTTTCTTACTTTAAAGCCGATTTCGGCGAAACCTTTCGTACGGCCTATCAGATCCGCCAGAAGATCGAAACAGCCGGCTGGGAGAAGGTAGTGGCCTTCCAGACCCGGAATCCCATGCACCGGGCTCATGAAGAATTATGTAAAATGGCCAAGGAGGCAGTCGGTGCTGACGGTATCCTGATTCATATGCTGTTGGGCAAATTGAAAGCCGGAGATATTCCGGCTGATGTGCGGGATGCCTCCATTCGCAAGATGGTAGAACTCTACTTTCCCCCCAATACGGTGCTGATCACCGGCTACGGTTTTGACATGTTGTATGCCGGACCGCGCGAGGCCGTGCTGCATGCCATTTTTCGCCAGAACTGTGGCTGCACCCATTTGATTGTGGGCCGGGACCATGCCGGGGTGGGCAGTTATTACGGCCCTTTTGATGCTCAGAAAATTTTCAGGGACCAGGTCCCGCCCGGAGCCCTGGGAATTGATATCTTTGAGGCCGATCATACGGCCTGGTCCAAAAAACTGAACCGGGTGGTCATGATGAATTCGGTGAGCGACCATTCCAAAGAGGACTGGGTGTTTTTGTCAGGTACCAAGGTCCGGGAAATGCTAAGCAACGGTGAGTCTTTGCCCGAGGAGTTCAGCCGGCCTGAAGTGGCTGAAATCCTGGGACAGTATTACCGGTCACTGGCCGGAGCCTGACAAACAGGTCAATTTTTTGATGTTCATTTTGGCTTGCACTTTTTTTGCTTCCCTGACTGTAGGAATATTTGCTCAGGAAACCCCGTATCCCTGGACCGATGGCTATCAGGCCCAACAGGACCTGGTCCGGCGCATCTCTCTTCCCCCCGGATATCGTAGGATCCCCTTGGAGCCCGGGAGCTTTGGATATTGGCTGCGACACCTGCCTCTGAAAAATGGGCCTCCCCCCGTACTTCTCCATGATGGCACCCGCAAACCGAATCAGGATGCCCATGCTGCAGTTGTGGATATCGATGTGGGCTACCGGGACCTGCAACAGTGTGCCGATGCCATCATCCGGCTGCGGGCGGAATACCTGTTTGCCAGTGGAGCTGGGCAGGCCATTGTTTTCAACTTTACCAGCGGAGATCCGGCCCGGTTCCGGGATTGGGCCCGGGGAATGCGTCCCCGACTGCGGGGAAACACGGTCAGCTGGGTCCGGTCTTCGAGAGTGGACCGGAGTTATCGGAATTTCAGGGATTACCTGAATACAATATTTGTGTATGCGGGCAGCTATTCCCTGGAAAGGGAGTTGACACCGGTCCGGGAGGTTGCCGGCATGAAGATTGGTGATGTGTTTATCCAGGGAGGATTTCCCGGTCATGCGGTGTTGGTGGTGGATATGGCGATCCATGAAATCAGTGGACGGAAAATATTCCTGCTGGTCCAGAGCTATATGCCGGCCCAGGACATCCATATATTAAAAAACCTCTTGAATCCGGACCTGAGTCCCTGGTATGTCCTCGATTTCGGCTCCCGGCTGCAAACCCCGGAATGGACTTTCCGCAATATCGATTTGAGGCGATTTTAGGCCCTTTGTTCTTGTCAAGGCTCCGGTTAAAATGAATAAAGTATTGAATTTAAAGGGAATTTATGTTATTTTTTTGCCTGGTGATCAGGAGAAATAAATGAAGACATTGATCGAGCCCTTTAAAATCAAGATGGTTGAAGCTGTCCGCCAAACCACGGAAAAGGAACGGGGAAAAATTTTAAAAGATGTCCATTACAATATATTTATGGTTGAGGCCGAACACATCCTTATCGATTTTCTCACCGACAGCGGCACCGGGGCCATGAGTGACCGGCAGTGGGGCGCGGTCATGATCGGGGATGAGTCCTATGCCGGCAGCAGGAGTTTTTTTAAATTCGAGAAAGCCGTCAGGGATATCATGGGATTCAAGCACATCATCCCCACCCATCAGGGCCGGGCAGCCGAACGAATACTGTTTTCCATGCTGGCCAAAAAAGGTCAGGCCATTCCCAACAATACCCACTTTGATACCACCCGGGCCAATGTTGAATACAATGAGGCCGAAGCCCTGGATTTTGTGATTCCCGAGGGCCAGATCCCGGAAAAGATCCACCCCTTCAAGGGAAATATGGATCTGGCAAAATTGGCGGAGTTTCTGAAAAAAAATCATCAAAAAGTCCCCATAGGCATGACCACCATTACCAACAATTCCGGTGGCGGCCAACCCGTATCCATGGAGAATATCCGGCAAACAGCGAAACTGTACAAAAAATATAACATTCCCTTTTTCATTGATGCCTGCCGTTTTGCCGAAAATGCCTACTTTATCAAACTGAGGGAAAAGGGGTATGGAGACAAATCCATACCCGAGATTGCCCTAGAAATGTTTTCCCATGCCGATGGCTGCACCATGAGTGCCAAAAAGGACGGGCTGGTTAATATGGGCGGATTCATTGCCCTGAATGATGACCGGCTGGCCATGCAAGCCCGCAATCTGCTGATCCTGACCGAGGGTTTCCCCAGTTACGGCGGGCTATCCGGGAGGGACCTGGAAGCACTGGCTGTGGGCCTAAGAGAGGTGTTGGGTGAAGATTACTTAAAATACCGCCTGAGAACCGCCGAATACATGGGTGAGAAGCTAATTGAGGCTGGGGTGAGCATCATCCGTCCCACCGGAGGCCACGCCGTGTATATCGATGCCAAGCATTTTTATCCCCATATTCCCAGCAGCCAGTATCCGGGCCAGACCCTGGTCTGCGAGCTCTATAAAAAGGGCGGAATCCGGGCGGTTGAAATCGGTTCGGTCATGTTTGCCAGGAAGCAGAAGGGTTCAAAACAGGAAAAACCGGCGGTCATGGAGCTGGTCAGGCTGGCCTTCCCCCGCCGGGTGTACACCCAGAGCCATTTCGATTATGCCATCGAAGTGATCATCGAGACCTTCAAACAGCGAAAAAAAGCCAGGGGATTCGAGATTGTCTGGGAACCACCCTTTCTCAGGCATTTTACCGCCCATTTCAAGCCGGTTTCCGGATGAAAAATTTATAAAAATAGAATGATGGCTAGAAATGAAAAATCCCGCTACGATTTTAATTTCAAGAAATCGTTGAAAAAGACCATCCAGTATCCCATTATCAGCCATATCAAGGTCGACCGTTATATCAACCGTCCTCTGGCTACCCTGGTGGTGCGGGCCCTGCTGAATACCCCGGTTACCGCCAATCAGGTTACGGTTGCCGGTTTTTTTATCGGAATGGCCGCTGCTTTTCTGTATCTGGGAGCCAGCCATGGTTATTATATTGCGGCCGGTATTCTGATTCAGGTATCCTCGGTGCTGGATGGAGCCGATGGCATGCTGGCCCGCCTTCGCAATAACTGCAGTGATTACGGTTCCTTTCTGGATCTTTTCCTGGACCGGATTAATGACTATTTTCTGTTCTGCGGTATTATCTTTGGCAATTATCTGGCCACCAGAAATTTCAAATTCTTGGTCTTTTGCCTGCTCTGTCTTGCTCTTAACTTTCTTCAAATCAATCTCTACTACCTGACCAAATTTTACATGAAGGACTATAAATCCGGTCAGTCTGCCGAATCCCGGGCCCTGGTGTTGTTTCTGGTTTTTATCTTTTCGCTGGCCAATCAAGTGACCCTGCTACTCCTTCTGGTGGCACCTGCCGTTATTCTCGTAACTCTTGGTAAGGTGATCAACCTGATTCGCTACCGA
>DAOVIP010000510.1 GCA_030671465.1 Candidatus Aminicenantota bacterium
AAAAAAAAATTTAGAAATTTTCTTGTTTTTGATTTAAGTAAAACACTTATGGTAATGAAAGTTTTAGGTCTGATATAATACCCACAATTTATTGCCATCCATATATTCCCTTTATTATTTGAATAAAATTTGGAAAAAAATTGATTTTATTTTATACTTTATTCAGAAGGAGGCGGCTTTTTGAATAGAATCCGAATGATGGAAGCAAAATGAACCTCTTCAGTTTTAAAAAAAGACCGGTCCAGATCAAAAGAACCATTCTCAGGGGCGTCTACGAGGAAAACCTGAGGATGATGGGCCAGGAATACAGTTATCAGAAAAGACAGCGCATCATCACCACCATCACCATGATTGGGTCCATGGCTCTGTTGATGATGACCGCTTACCTGGTATTCAATCACTCAAGCCTGCACAAAAATCCCTTTCATCAGTACAAGAAATACCAAATTTCAGATTCAGGTCCCCTCAGTCCGACCGAGGATTTCGACCGGCTCAGTTCCCGTCTCAGCCGCTCTACCCCCTCACAATACCAAAGCTTCTTGAACAACCTGCAAACCCCGATCAGCCGGATATTCGGGTTGAAGGTCAAAACCATTATCATCGATCCCGGCCATGGCGGCAGGGATCCCGGGGCCATCGGAAAGCTGGGAACCCGTGAAAAGGACATTACCCTTGACATAGGTCGAAAACTGCGCAAGCGACTGAACCGGTACCAGACCTACAAGGTATTGATGACCCGGGAAGATGACATCCACCTGTCACTGGAGGACCGGATCAATTTTGCCAACACCCGCCAGGCCGACATCTATATTTCCATTCACGTCAATTATATCCCCAGCCGGCCTACCAATGTTATTGAAACCTACTTTTTCGGTCCCAATTCGGATAAAAACACCCTCTCACTGGTGGAACAGGAAAATAAAGGGACCCAGTATACCCTGAGTGATTTTAAAGACATCATCCAGAAAATTGGCAACACCATCAAAACCCAGGAATCCAACCTGCTGGCCTTGTGCATCCAGAAGAGTTTGTTCCGGAACATCAGCAAGCACCACCGGGATATTGAAGACTGGGGAGTCAGAAAAGCCCCGTTCATCGTCCTCCTGGGAGTAGATATCCCCAGCGTGCTTTCAGAGGTGACCTGTCTCAGCAATCATCTGGAAGAAAAAAAATTAAACCAGGAGCATTATCGGGAAGAAATTGCCCAATTTTTGGAGGAAGGCATCGTGGTTTATTTAAACCAAAAAAACAGTAAATAAAAGCCAA
>DAOVIP010000497.1 GCA_030671465.1 Candidatus Aminicenantota bacterium
AAAATGTTCCTGAATCCATTCGTTGGTGCTGGCGGTCTTGTCAATTAACCGGGGTGCTGATATATAGGTGAAGACAAACACCATACAGAGAATGAAGGCCATGGTAGCAATCCACTGCTTCTGGTCCATTATCCGACCCAGAGTCTGGCCGGGACTGAGGATAATTCCTTTGAGGTTGTTTAAAAAATCGGTCATTGTTTCACTCCAAAAGGGTTTATGAGATGATTTTACACCAATTTACCGGTTTCTGCCAGACAAAATCCGATTTTTGTGAAAATCATATAAGTCCTTGAAAAAACTTTAAAACATTGATTAAATAGGTTATAATTATATTATGCAATATGTTTCTGGAGGGGTTGTTTCAGATGGTTGCAGCCTGATTACCGGAAAGGATACCTAGATGAGATCGGTTAAAGAAAATTTTGATATGGTCAGTGAAAAAATAGAAAAAGCCTGTATCAGGTCTGGCAGGCAGGCATCGGAGATTCAATTACTCGGGGTGTGTAAAAGTCAGCCGGTTCAGAAAATCG
Source organism: Candidatus Aminicenantota bacterium (assembly GCA_030671465.1). Classification (GTDB taxonomy): domain Bacteria; phylum Acidobacteriota; class Aminicenantia; order UBA2199; family UBA2199; genus CAZOWT01. The sequence continues at coordinate 531 of DAOVIP010000497.1, forward strand.
CCGAGCTCCACAATTGCGGAGTTCGTTTAATGGGGGAAAACCGGACCCAGGAAGCGGAGATTCACCAGCAACAACTACAGAAACTGGATATCGAGTGGCATTTTATCGGGAAACTGCAGAAGAATAAAATCAATAAGATTTTGAAAAATTTTCATTTTATTCAATCGGTTGACGGAGTAAAATCCCTGGAACACATCAACAAAAGGGTCAGTGAAGATACTGAGGTCTTCATTGAAATCAACATTGGAGAGGAAGTCAACAAATCGGGATTCACCGTAGAGGGTTTGAAAAAGGCTCTGGATTACATTTCCCACTTGAACCGGGTTAAAATTACCGGCCTGATGACCATCCCGCCCTATTTTGAGGACATTGAAAATGTCCGACCCTATTTTAAAAAAATGAAAGAATTGAAACAGGAATTGAATGACATGCAATTATCTAACTTTAACCTCAAAGAGCTATCTATGGGTATGAGTGATGATTTTGAAATTGCGGTTGAAGAGGGTTCAACCCTGCTCAGAATCGGAACCGCTCTGTTCGGACGAAGGATTCAATGATCACGGGAAATTTATTAAAAGCCATTGCTCAGTTCATTCACCTGGTTATCAATTTATATATCCTGGTCATTATTGTCCGGGCGGTAATTTCCTGGGTGGGGACGGTTCCACCCAACAAATTCATTTATATTCTCAAACAGTTGACCGATCCGGTTTTTCGCCTGGTCCACCGTTATATTCCGTTTGCCATCATGGGAGGTATTGATATCTCTCCGATCATTATTATTGTTTTATTGTACTTTATTGATAATTTCTTTACCGGCATGATGATGGGATATGCCAATAAATTAATTTTGGGAGGTAATTAAAATGAAATTAGCACCTCAGGATATACTTACCCAGCAGTTCGGATCCAAAGTCAAGGGGTATGACAAGGATGAAGTGAAGAATTTTCTGATCCAGGTGGTTGAAACCCTGGAGAATGAGATTCAGGAAAAGGAAAAGCTGAGAAA
>DAOVIP010000349.1 GCA_030671465.1 Candidatus Aminicenantota bacterium
CCCCTTGGCATGCTCACATTTGGTTCCATCATGGCAAACCGTACAGGTCTTTTCATTGATGTCGATCAAGCCGTTTTTCAAGGCCATTTCTCTGTTTTTCATGATACTGATCTTTTTAAAAACAGACCCGGGACCATGACAGGATTCACACTGAACCCCCTCGAAGTTTGAGGCCTTGGGATCATCCAATTTATATCCACCATGATTAAAAGCCGTTGTATGGCATTCCAGGCATTTCGAATTCTTCTCCTGTCCCTCTTTCTTCAAGGTTTCAAAGGCCTTGGCATGAGCTTTTCCCATCCATGTTTCGTATACATTTCCCTTGCGTTCGCCTTTGTGGCACATCTTGCATTTCTTCACACCCACATACTTAAAATCTCCTGAATTGACCATTGAAAGTAAGAATGCCAGACAAAAAATCATAATCACCGCTTTTTTCATTTTACCTCCTGAGTTTTAATCTGCAAGCTCATATCTATTTACCCTAATTCCAAACATGTAAAATAATTGTGTACAACAATATATGAATATAATTTATTCAGAAAAAAAAATCAACTATTCTTTTTTATTTTTACAGAATTTCTTTATAATCTTTATTCTTATTTTGATTTAATCTTAGGTAGAATGATGCCGGCGATGTTTTTTGTTTTAAGGAAATGATTAAATTCGGGGAAATCTCTTGTTAGCAGGCTTTCAAACCGTTTTTTTTGCTTTTCCGCTTTATTTTCAAGCATTTCATATACTTCCTTTTGCTGTTTGTTAGGGGCAAAATCCACACTGTCGTTTAGATCTCCTGCCAATACCGCAAGTTTGCAATAGAGTTTATGGGGATATCTGAAAGATTTGGAGTCACCTTCAGCAATAATCGGTTGAAAGAGTTCATCCTCTATTGATCTGAGTTTTTTATCAAATTCATCAATGACTGTCAACTTCTGATCAGAATCCGGACCTGTTTTAAGTACATCTTTAAGATCGTAGAGTTGTTTTCTCATCCACTCTATCCGGCTGATCATATCCGAAACTGCATTTAATTCTTTCCGAATCTGCTTTTGTAGTTTTTCCTGCTCTTTAATATCCGCCAGTGTCCCTTCTGATCGGGGGTCTTTTTTTACTTCTAGCCTTTGGGTGAATTCCTGATCACCCACCTTTAATTGAACAGTATAGGTTCCGGGTGATACTAAAAATCCACTGAAGCCACCCCAAGTTCCCCAACTCAAAATGGGATACCAGCCTTCCCTTTCCCATTGAAAATGAAAACGTTTCTCTTCTACCACTTGAGGATTTTTCAGGGGTTTGGTTCTGAGTTTTGCACCTCGGGCAGGGTAATGTCTCAAATCCCAGATAACACGGTTAATTCCCACTTTTTTTGATCCAGGCAAGGATTTTACCTTCTTACCCTGCTCATCAAAAATTGTTATGAAAACTTTGCCCTTGGGAACATTCTTCAAATAGTAATTTATAGTGGTTTTGGGCCAGAGCCTGGGGCCACTGGCCATGCTGTGAAGGCGATAGGCAAAGCGGGGTTTAAACAAGTGAACTTGGCTAGAGAGGATTTTATCGGTTAACTGTTGCAAAGGGGTAATATCATCTAAAATCCAGAATCCTCGGCCATAAGTACCTACCACCAGATCATTATAATGTTCCTGAATCACCATGTGGTGAACCGGAGCATGAGGTAGGTTATTCTGAAGCGACAACCAGTTTTTGCCGTCATTAAAAGAGATATAAATAGTGTTTTCAGTTCCCAGGTAAAGCATACCTTCACGTACTGGATCTTCATGCACCCAATGGACATAACTGAAAATACTTTTAGGAATATTTGAACTGATGGATTTCCAGGATTTTCCATAATCGCTTGTTTTGTACACAAAGGGATCACGGTTATTCATCTGGTGAAAATCTACAGTTAGATAAGCCGTACCCGCATGATACCGGGAAGGTTCAATATTGCTCACCGTACCCCAGGGTGGAAGTTTTGGAATATTTTCACTTACATTAGTCCAGGCTTTACCTCCATCCCGGGTAATCTGAACCAATCCGTCATTGGTTCCTACCCAGATACACCCTTTTTCAAGCGGCGATTCTGCAATCGCAAATATAACACAGCCATATTCTACCGCCAGATTATCACGGGTTAGGCCACCTGACGATACCAGCTTCTGGGGATCATTGGTGGTGAGGTCCGGACTGATGATAGTCCAGCTCCTTCCACCATCTGTGGTCATATGTACGTACTGGCTACCCACATAAACTTTGTTATGGTCGTGGGGAGAAATGTGGATAGGAAAGGTCCAGTTGAATCTGTACTTTACTGCACCTCCGTGGGAGCCGTAGTGGGATTCAGGCCACACATGTACGGTGTTAATATGACCTGTGTGGTAGTTGGCCCGCTGTAACTGGGCATTGTAGCTTCCTCCCCAAACAATGTTTGGATCCACAGGATCCGGGATGATAAACCCACATTCACCCCCTGCTGTGGATTCCCACAATGACCGGGGCTCGCTCCAATCTTGGTGCCCTCTACCCTGACTGGGCCCCCTATAGGCTGGGCCATCCTGTCGGCCGCCATATACATAATAAGGGATCTGATTGTCCACCGCCACATGGTACATCTGGGCAATGGGGAGGCTGACTCTTCTCCAGGTTTTACCGCGATTGAGAGTTATGATAGCGCCACCATCGTCACTGATCATAAATCGATCCGGATTTAAAGGATCTGCCCACATATCATGACAATCCCCACTCCAGGGTACTGTTTGTGATGTGTATCCGCCGTCATAGGTGATACTCTGGCTGTTGGCTGCAAAGTACACCTCATTTTCATC
>DAOVIP010000346.1 GCA_030671465.1 Candidatus Aminicenantota bacterium
CATGAAGAAATTGAGCCCCATGACCACTGTTCCCAGAAGGGTAAAGGAAAAACTGAAATAAGATTTCAGAATCAGGTAAAACAATAGCAAAGAGAAGAAGGCAAAAACATAGGATACCAGCCTCTCCTGAACCAATCCCACCCCGAATATTTTAAAAATCAGGTATTTCATGAACGGAACAATCGGGCTGTAATTGCTGATACGCCAGTCATCCGGAGACCAATCATCAAAGAGGACCTTGCTTCTGGAATTGTGACACTGGTTGCCTTCATCGGTGTAGATACTGCCGCTGAATGAAATATCAGGGGGCAAGTCCGCTGTAGGCGAATAAATTCGCAATCCAAATGAAAACAAAATAATGAGAGTTATCAAAATGATTTGAACCAGGCTTTTTTTCATTGTTGTCAATGCTGAACCGGTTTATCAGAAACACACCTAAATCCCAGCCATTCCAGACTTCTGCTGGCCGGAAACGGTGTCCGGGTTGTCACCCGCACATCATGGGGAATATTGGTCCAGGCACCCCCTCTTAAAACCATGAGGCGGTATTTCTGAAAATAGGCCCCCTTGAGTTTCTCGATCGGATATAAACTGGATGTCCATTCAAATACATTGCCGGCCATCCCGTATATTCCCAGTTTATTGGGCGGGTAGGAAAAACTCGGTGTGACCCCGTTCTTCTCTTTATAACGGTAAAAATTACCGGTCTCCAGAGTAGGCAGAGAACCAGTGGCATACAACACATCCTTTTCCAGAGAACGCGCCGCAATTTCCCACTCCCATTCAGTGGGCAGGCGTTTCTGATGGAAATCGGCAAAGGCCTCGGCATCAGCATGGGTCAGACCGGTGGCCGGGAGCCAGGGGTGCTTTCGGGCCTCTTCAATGCTGAACTTACCCCGGGGATGATAACGGCTCCGGTCAATAAACTCCACATATTGAAAATTGGTCACCGGGTGGATATCTATATAAAAACCTCTGAATGCCATCAGTCGGAGGGATTGAGTATCCTTTTCGGTCGGGTTTCCCACATGATAATTTCCGGAACGTATAAACACTTGAGCTCCGATTCGGGGATCCGGTTCGGCATTACCCCCGGGTAATTGGGGAACCGCCACAACTGAAAATAGAATGAGCAAAAACAGGACAAAACCCAAAACACAGGCCCGATGCAATCCGAATATTTTCATCATAATGAATTTAATAATATGTATTTCAACTGGCCCAAGCTGGGCTTTTTCAGGTAATGAAAGCAATAACCGGCATGGTCCATTTTGCGTGGATTAATTCCGTAATTTTTAGGGCCGGCCTCCATCATCACCACCATCTTCACCGGAATTTCCCGGTTTTCGATCATTTGTTGGGCAATCAGGAAGTAGAATGAGGGAAAAACCAGGGCAATACGGCTGGGATCAAATCGCCCGTCTTTCAAAATATATTGAAGGGCGCCGTGAATTTCCTTGTCACAGAGATGAAGCTTGACCGGTTCACGGCAAGTTCGTTTGGTATTGGGAGCCAGAACCGCAATCCCGTTTTCTGCCAGCCGATCGGCCAGTTTATCATAGTACATCCGACTCTTGAACTGGGGGGGATACAGAATGACTATGGGCATAGGATGGTGCGGACTTTCGGGAAGCTTCAGGGTTGCCACCACCGGTAATCCATCGATTGAAGTTATATAAACGGTGTTTTTCAAAACTTTCTTATCGATTAATTTTTCATTTTTGAGGGAAATTCCGAAAACATCCATGAAAAATTGTTGAATCCGGTCCAGGCTGTCCGGAATTTCATCAAAGGCAAAGGTACCATGGGCCTGAATTGAAAAAGGATCCTCCTGTTTTTCAATGAAGAATGAACGGGAAAACGGGTTCAGGCTTCTGGCCAGGCATTCCTTCATGATCATATAATGCGAGCCATCATGAACACTGGCAATATTAAAAATGGCCAGATTGGAATTATGGGTCAGCCTCTTTCGGGAATTTTCACGCAGAATCTGGCCGGAAATCATCACGCTGGCAATCACATTGGGTTTCTGGTTGATGGCAGTCATACCGGTCTCAACCGAAAAACTGGCCGTGACCATCCCCAGCTTTTGCCCATCCACATAGTCAATGCTTTCCAGAAAATCAAGGGCATTTCTCAAATCGGAGATCCTTTTAGGGTCATAGGTGGGCTGCTGCCGGGGAAAATTCGGAGCCAGGACCACGATACCGGCTTCTGCCAGCTTGGGAAAGAGTTTTAAAAAATCATCCCGGTTTCCCCATAACTGATGGAAGCAGGCCACAGCAGGGTATTTTCTCCGGGGTACTTCGGGCCGGAGCAGGTAGGCATCCAGAACAAATCCGTCCCGGGCCTTGAATTGGATATCATCCAGTATCCAGTTTTGATTTCCGGTATGAAAGAATATAAAATACACCAGGATCAACAGGGCAATAAATAGAACGGTGGCAGCTACTATGATGCGTTTCATGATATTTCCGTGTATGGAAAAAGATAAGCCCTATTATACTGAATGCCCGGTATTGTGTCAAGCAGGGCTGGCAGCAGAATCGGGCCGGGTTTTACAATTCTACCCGCAAATATTATAATAACAAAGGCCATCAGCGGAGAGAAAAAACATGGATCTTAAAATCCATTTGAAAGTCTGACCGACCCACCGCCTACTCGTCCTGATTTTGATCTGGACCCTGGGCTGTCTTTCACTTCCCGCCGAACCCCCCGATCTAAAAAACATCATCATCATATCGGTTGATACGTTGAGAGCCGATCACCTGGGCTGTTACGGATATCCGTTGAACACATCGCCGGAAATTGATGCTTTTTCCAGAGATGGCTTGCTTTTCTCCCGGAGTTA
>DAOVIP010000159.1 GCA_030671465.1 Candidatus Aminicenantota bacterium
AAATCATTTCCGGTCTTTTCGGAAACGGATTGCTGGTTGATGGCCGCATACAGGCGGAATTCCAATGCTTTTTTCAGCCCGTCCAGTCCGGGGTTTCCCGGAAGCTTTAGATACTGTTTGATGGACCAGGCTTCAAAGGGAGAAAAATGCGACCAGCAGGAGTCATTGCATTTTTTGGCCTCTGCCATATCCAGGGAGAATTCTACGGCTTGAAACCAGACACCGTCATTGGCCAGCCAGTTCACCGCTATGGTTTTTTTGAGTTCATCGAGTTTTTCCGGAGATAGATTCAGGAGCGGAGCGGGGATATTTTCCTCCAGATCAAATCCCAGGGTCTTGGACAGTTTACGCATCTGGATTTCAGAGCTGCGCTCATAAACCATTTTTAATATTTCCTGGGCTTTCTCCCGGCCCAGATTTTGCTGAACTTCTCCATACCACATGGCATGGTGCATCATGAGGCGGTGAATAAAGTCCATGGTTAAACGAGCATTGTCGCGGTGGTTCAGATTTCCGTCTGACCGGTTGGTTTCTTGAGTTGACACTATTCCTCTCCAAAGGGTTGCTTATTTCAGCATATTGGCAGATATGACCAGTCTCATGATTTCACTGGTGCCTTCGTATATTTCAGTGATCTTGGCATCTCTCAAATATCGCTCCACATCAAACTCGGTGGTGTAACCATAACCGCCGTGTATCTGGATGGCTTTGGCCGCACAGAACGACGCTACTTCCGAGGCTTTTAATTTGGCCATGGCCGCTTCCTTGGAATAGGGCAAGCCCTTGTCCTTCATCAGAGAGGCCCGGTAGGTTAGTAGCCAGGAGGCCTCGTATTCGGTGCACATATCGGCAATCATCCACTGGATGGCCTGAAAATTGGCAATGGGCTGGTCGAATTGTTCCCTCTCCTTGGCAAACTTGATGGAGTCATCAATCGATGCCCGGGCAATTCCCAGGGCCTGGCTGGCAATACCCAGCCGGCCGCCGTCCAGGGTAACCATGGATAGCTTGAAGCCCTTATTGACCTCCCCCAGCAGGTTTTCTTTGCCGAGTTTGCAATCTTCCAGGATGAATTCAGCAGTGGAGGTGGATTTGATGCCCAGTTTATGTTCCAGTTTTCCCACCTTGAATCCGGGCGTTCCCTTCTCAATGATAAAGGCCGAAATCCCCCTGGTTTTCTGAGCGGGGTCGGTGGAGGCTATGACCACTGACACTTCAGCTTCATTACCGTTGGTGGTAAACTGCTTGGTGCCGTTCAATACCCAATGGTCTCCTTCTAGTTTGGCTGTGGTCTTGGTGGCACCGGCATCCGATCCGGCGCCGGGTTCGGTCAGGGCCAGGCATCCGATCTTTTTTCCCTGGCAGAGGTCAGGCAGGTATTTTTTCTTTTGCTCCTCGGTTCCGAATCTGAATATCGGATCCACACACAGGGATGAATGAGCGGAGACGATCACCCCGGTGGAGGCGCAGTATCTTGAGATTTGCTCGATGGCCAGCATGTAACTCATAAAGTCCATGCCAGCTCCCCCATACTCTGGAGGGTAGGCTACTCCCATCAAGCCCAGCTCTCCGGCTTTTTTAACGATATCCTGGGGGAATATTCCCTTTTCCTGGTTTTCTCTGGCCTGGGGACCGATCTCTTCTCTGGAGAATTTTTCAACCATATCCCTGATCATTATTTGTTCATCGGTAAGCAAATAATCCATGATTCGTACTCCTTAATCCTAATTTTGTGTCAAAAAAATCTACGGTTAAAAAAAGCTCTTAATATAAAGTGTACCCAATTTTTAGAAGAAATGCAACACGGGACAGGCCCGGTTCTGATTTGAGTCGGACCGGTGATTTCCCCTCGTTTCCGGGCTTAAAACGGTCATTTGACAATCCTGACTTTGTATGCTATAGAATTTATTTGCTGCTGAAGCCGGTCCGAATGGAATTGAGTTGGGAGTTGATAATATTATGGATTATAAAATAATAAACGTTGATAGTTCAGAGCAGATTGCCACGCTTACCATCAATCGTCCCGAGGCTTTGAATGCCTTAAATTCACTTTTTTTCAAGGAGCTGGACCTGCGGTTGGATGAAATCTCCAGCCGGGAAGATATTCAAATAGTGGTCATTACCGGTGAAGGCAAGGCCTTTGTGGCCGGTGCCGATATTGCCGAAATGGCCCGGATGAATCCGGAGCAGGCAAAAGAATTTTCCAGAGTAGGCCAGGCTGCTTTTCGAAAGCTGGAACTCCTGGAAAAGCCGGTGATTGCCGCGGTAAATGGTTTTGCCCTGGGCGGGGGTTGCGAACTGGCCCTGGCCTGTGATATCCGTATTGCCAGTTCCAAGGCAAAATTCGGCCAGCCTGAAGTAAACCTGGGTCTGATTCCAGGTTATGCCGGAACCCAGAGACTGCCCCGGCTGATCGGCCTGGGCAATGCCCTGTTTTTGCTGTTCAGCGGTGATACGATAACCGCGGAACAGGCCCGGCAGATGGGACTGGTACAACAGGTGGTTGAACCGGAATCACTCATGCCTACGGTTCGGGAACTGGCCGCCAAAATTGCCAGTAAGGGACCCCGGGCCATCAAGCTGGTCAAACAGGTAGCCCGGAAGGGCCTGCTGATGGATTTTGAATCCGGTTGCCAGCTGGAATCCCGGGAATTTAGCAGCCTGTTTGAAAATGAAGGCTTGGAAGGCATGAAGGCTTTTCTGGAAAAACGGGCTCCCAAATGGCAGAATTGAATAATTTATAAGTAAAATTCAGTCACTGTTGTTCAAATAGATGTTTCTTTGATGATCATTTTGAAAAATAGACATGAAAATATTTGGTTGATAGAAAAAGTAACATTTTAGGAGGTGAGCATGAATCTTGATGATTTACTGGAAAATGTTTCCGTAATCGGAGCAGCCGGTAAAATGGGGAGCGGGATTTCCACCCTGATTGCCCAGGAAGTTGCCGGTTTGAAAATCAAGAATCCGGATAAAATTTATCGGCTGAATCTCATTGATGTCAATGAAGCGGGAGTTGATGGTTTGCACAAATATATCAAAACCCAGCTCATCAAAGTTGCAGAGAAAACCATTGTCAGCCTGAGGCAGGCCTATGAATCCAGAGAGGATCTGGTAGAAAACCAAGAGATCATTGATACTTTTGTGGATGAAGCACTCGGGATTCTGCGATTTGATACGGATATGAATCTGGCCCGCAACTCCGGGCTGGTATTTGAGGCCATCATTGAAAATGAAGAACTGAAAATCAAGATACTCAAGCAGCTGGAGCAGATATGCGGTGATCATACCCTCTTTATGACCAACACCTCATCGATTCCCATCGGATTCCTGGATGAACAGGCCAGCCTGAAGGGAAGGATCATTGGTTATCATTTTTACAATCCCCCCATTGTACAGAAGCTGGTGGAAGTCATTTCCGCCGGGAATACCCGCCCCGAACTGAAGGACCTGGCCGATGAACTGGGAAAACGCCTGAGAAAAAAATTGATTCCCTCCAATGATATTGCCGGTTTTATCGGCAACGGGCATTTTTCCCGGGATGGTCTGCTGGGAATTTCCGAGCTGATGAAGATAAAAGCTGAACATTCTTTTGCCGGTGCCGTGTATATCATCAACCGGATTACCCAGGATTTATTGTTGAGGCCCATGGGCATCTTCCAGCTGATCGATTATGTGGGCATTGATGTGTTTCAGAGCATACTGAGGGTCATGAGCAAGCATCTGAATGACCCGGAGCTTCATAGTGACCTGATTGATGCCCTGATGGCGAAAAACATCCGGGGTGGCCAGCGGGTAGACGGTTCTCAGAAAGACGGATTTTTTAAATATGAAAAAAACCGCCTGACTGCTATCTATGACCTTGATGAGGAAAAGTATGTTGAGGTCGAGACCCTGAGGGTCAAACTGGATGAAAAGTTCGGAGTATTGCCCGCAGAACATCTCCCCTGGAAAAAACTGGTCTCCAACCCAGAAAAGAAAACTCTGCTGGGTGCATATTTTAAGAGGCTCCAGGAAATTGAGGGTTTGGGTGCGGAACTGGCTGTCCATTTTTTAAGACAGACCAAAAAGATCGGTGAACAACTGGTTGAGGATGGAGTGGCCGGGAATCAAAGGGATGTCAATGAAGTGCTGATAAATGGATTTTACTGGCTGTATGGCCCCATCAATGATTATGTGTGATAAGTGGGCAGGGCTCCCCATTTTCTGGTCGGGGAGACCGATAGAATGCGAGTTCAGGTATTAAGGAGGAATGATGAGTTTTTTCAGAAAACCAATTTATGCAACGGCTGGATATTATACGACTTCCATGGGTCAGGGCAGAAAGGAATTTCGTCCCAAGGACAAGCGGCCGGGTCTGGAGCATTATATAAAGGAAGCGGGTGAGGGTTGCCTGGCTCAGGTTGCCAATCCCGAAGCCATTGATGAAGGGGTCATTACTAATTTTATGATGGCCCGCTACAACCACCAGGGTAACCGCCCCGGGTTTTTCCCCATGATTCATCCGTCTTTCCGATACAAGCCCGCTACCGGGGTTGAGGGCGCCTGCGATTCCGGTGGGCTGGGACTATCGGTTGCACTGAAAACCATTCTGGCTGATCTGGCCGATGCGGTCATGGTGGTGGGGGTGGAAGTTCAGACCACGGTCAAGGCGGTTTATGGCGCTGACTACCTGGCCGGAGCCGGCTATTACAAGGACCGAAAAAAGGGCCATGCCCATTTCTTCCCCGGACAGTTTTCCAACCGGGCCGGGGTCTGTTTTGAGAAATTCGATCATGAAACCGTGCGGAAGGGAATGACCAGCTGGTATGTTCAGGCCATTGAAAATGCCCGCCTGAATCCCAAGGCCCAGGAATACCATAATACCGTAAAGGATCTTTTTACCCAGGGAAATACCCCGCCCAATCCCAGGGTGTTCTGTGACAACATCAATGTGTTTGATTGTTCCAAGGTATCTGATGCCGGGACGGCTATCATTTTTGCCTCTGAACAAGGGTTGAAGAAATTGGGCGTGGAAATGAAAGATGCGGTCGAGGTGGTGGGATTCGGACAAACCGAAGACGATATTACCAATCCCCAGCCGGATATGACCCGGATGGTTACCAGCCAGAAGGCTGCGGAGCTGGCCTACCAGAGAGCCGACCTCTCTCCCCACGATATCGGGGTACTGGACGTGCATGATTGTTTTTCTATTGCCGGGGTACTGATGATCGAAGCCCTGGGTTTTGCCGGTTACGGAGAGGGAGCTGATTTTGTCAGCTCCGGAAAAACCGGCCGGCAGGGTAGTATACCCACCAATACCAGCGGTGGACTGATTGGTTACGGCCATCCGGTGGGAGCCTCCGGGGTGAGACAGGC
>DAOVIP010000083.1 GCA_030671465.1 Candidatus Aminicenantota bacterium
GACGGCACTCCGGTTCTGGTGGACTTCGGAATTGCCAAATTGATGGAATCCGATGCCAAACTGACCAAAACCGGAACGTCGATCGGAACCCCCCATTACATGAGTCCGGAACAGATTCAGGGCATGGAAATCGATGGAAGGTCCGATATTTACAGCTTAGGTGTGGTTTTTTTTGAGATGCTGGAAGGCCGAACCCCATACGAAGGAACCGATTCAATTGTAATCGCGGTAAAGCATGTGAAGGATCCCATACCCCGGTTGGATCCATCATTACGGCAATACCAGCCCATAATTGACCGAATGATGGCCAAAGACAAAAGGACCCGGATTCAAAGTGGTAGTGAATTGATCAATTCCATCCAGAAAATCCAGATAAAGGAACTTTCTACTGAAAAGGAAATCACCGTGATCCGCAAATCAGAGGAAAAACCGAAGTCGACCAAATCCCCTGAAGAAAAACCCGGCCGGAAAAAAGGTAAATTATCTAGATGGAAGCAATCTATTTATTCCCTGATCATCATCCTGCTTCTGTTACTGGGTATTGCCGGAATTTCAGTATTAAAAAAATCAGGAAACAACGCAGAAATAAAGTTCTGGCAACTGGCAATTGAAAAAAACTCACTCGAGGCATACAACCAATATTTAAAGCAATATCCCCGGGGGAAGTTTGCCATACAGGCTCGAGAAAAATTAGATAAAATGGATGCCACAAGTCAAGATTCCATTCAGGAAAAAAATAACCGGGTTGAAACCCGGAAAAACCTGGAATTCAAACACTTAATGTCACAGGCTGAACTGGCATTCGGTGAGAACAACCTGAATAAGGCCAAGGAGATTCTCCAGCAAGCCAAAAAGATCCAGGTGTCTCCGGAACTATTGGAGCTGGAAAAAAGCATATCCGCTAAAGAAGATTTGGTTCATCCCGCTACACGGCTTCGTCAGACTCCCAGAGACCTGAATACCTCCAATACCCAGCTAATGCTAAAAAAACGGGGTTTCTTTGATTACCATAAAAATCGGTCCAAACGGTTTCGAAACCAATTTTCTCTAAAAAAACAGGGCGGAAAAAATGTAGTCGTTGACCGGGCAACCGGTTTGATATGGCATCATTCGGGGTCTCCGCGATATATGAATCTCAGCATGGCCCATAGATGGGTATCCAACCTCAACCGGGTGCGTCATGCCGGGTACTCGGACTGGAGGCTGCCCACCCTTGAAGAAGCCGCCTCGTTGATGGAATCAACGAAGAATTCCAGAGGATTGCATCTGAGCCCTTTATTTTCCGGTAAAACCAGAAGCATATGGACCTCGGACACACTGGGCCAGGAATACTGGATTGTTTACTTTGACCACGGATATGTGGATGTCAACTGGCCCCAGTTCAATGGTTATGTCAGGCCGGTCAGGTCATTGTACTAAAATATCAGATATTGCCCGTCTTTAATAATTGCTTCGATTTTACTCCCGTTCTCTCCCAGTACCAGCGATTTGACTGCTATTCTGGGTTGCAGGGAAGGGATATAAACCCGGTCCAGATGGATGACTTCCGCGGGAGATGAAAAATCCGATGGACCCACTATACCGCCGAAATGATCACTCCTGCCAAAGGCCACATGAAAACCCAATTTTTCATCCAGAAGAATCTCTCCGATGGGTTCGAGTCCAAAATCCCCTAATACCCCAAATCCCAGTTCCGCCATATTACCATAAGCCGGTTCACGACGAAGGTGTTCCTGTTCGGAATTCAGGGATTCAAGTTCCTGAATACCGGATTCGCTGCGAACCTCAATGGCCCGGTTTTCATGAATGTCAAACAGCAATACATGCTGTCCCAGCTGGACCGGCAGAATACCACTGGTGAGGCTGGGATCTGATTCGCCCTCATAGGGAACAATATAGGTCTCACCGCTGGGTACATTGCCGGCAATGCCAGGTTTCGGAAACCTGCCGCTGCTCAGATGAGCGGATCTATTCCGTAGATCAAACCGGATCTGATATCGTTTGTTTTGATCAACGGAAAAAACAACTTCAGCCCACTGGGCCGGATCCAGTTTGTCTTTCAAAATCGCTACCCTCCGGGATACTTCCTGGTAATCGATTCTCAAAGCGGGAATCATAGCCGGAGAAAATCCGGGCATGGTTCCGGCCCTGAATCCGAATCTTTTGGCGGCATTTTTCAAAGGTGCGGTGGTTGAATATTCGGTCGGTGCCAAAAACAGTTGAAAATCACTGAAAACCTGGTTGAACTCAACCGGGTTCCCATAATCGGCCAGATCACCCGCTCTTGCGGGGAGCTGATTGAAAATATCGAATGCCTTTTCCGGGAGATCGGCATTGTTTGATCCGACCTCGGGGTAGGCAATCAGGCAAACGGTTTCCAGTTCCAATTGATTGATATTTTCTTTTAAAACCAAAAACCAGTCCAGGCAGATCTCACGCCGAAGTTTCCAGCTTGGATTATCGGTTTGATGATCTCGGGGAATGTCCACCAAGATGGCCAGCTGGCGGTCCTGTTCCAACCGGGGAAAAATCGATTTTATCAAATTAATCAATTCCTCTTGAGATAATTTCTCCATTATAGTCAACTCCTCAAAACTTCCCGGTATACTTGCTCCACAAATCATCGCCCAGCTTCCAGTAAGCGTTGACCAATTTATTCATCCAATCAGTGGAGTATTGGGTCAGCAATTTTCGGGCCTTTCGGGGATTGATTTTGTACAGTTTCAATACCCTGGTTTCAAAATCCTGCTGCTGGTTGAAGGCACTTGCTTCAAATGGTTTCCATACCGCGGATACATCTTGCCTCATTACTCCCCATTTCTGAGCTGACAGATCGGCCACCCGGTTAAAGGCCCACCAGGCACAAGCGCGGTTGAATCCCGGTCGACCGCATATCCGGTAAGATTCCGGCACAGTCTTCGCACCAATATAGATCGGTGAATAGGCCGTCATGGCCGGATTGTCATGACCAAACCAGACCAGGCCACCAATATCGGGTGGCAGCCAGTTTCTGACCTGTATTACAGTAGCATAGGTACAATAGTACCTGGCAATACAACGCTCGCCCAGCTCATTCCAACCGCCATTGATTTTAAAAAGGGGCATCATATCATAATCCATGAAGGGATTGGCATAGGGACTTTTCATAAATTTTCCGGTCCTCTTGCCCTCTTTATCGGTTTCAGGCACAAGCATAAATTTGGTCATATCAAAGGGCGTATCCTCATAGGTATCCCTGAAAATGGTCATGATATCCCGGGCACACACTTTTTTTACCGGCTTGATGGAGAAGGGAAAATTTTCTCCATTGGGATCCAGTTTCAGAGAAGGGGCCAGGAGGTCAAACACACGCCATTCCCTTCTCCGGGTTGCCAGGCTCTTGCGGTCGGCGTACACATAACAGAATTCAAAGGGAATGTCTGAATCGGGATCATACAATCCCAGCTCCACTGCCCTGGTAATCACATTGTCCGAGGCCATGAAATAATCGGGTTTGGATAGATCGATTTCTCGGATCCGGGAGCCATTGGCATTCACACTGACATGGTCATCGGGAACCCGCCGGGCAGCCCAGACCGCCCCTTTTTTCCCCTTTCCGGGCCCGATAATTTCCAGGTGCCAGACTTCATTTGGATCGGCAATCGTGAAACATTCACCGCCGCTTATGTACCCGTATTCCTTGGTTATTTCATCAGCAATCCGGATGGCTTCCCTGGCCGTGGTGGCCCGTTCAGCCATGATTCGGTTTAATTCATAGTAATCGAGAATCCCGATATCACTTCTCATGATTTTTTTTCCGGTAAAGGTGGATTCTCCGAAGGCCACCTGGTTTTCATTGAGGCAGGGTAGGGTGGTATTCAAATATTTGTAGGTAATTGAGGATTGGGGGATTTGGTCCTTTAATTTCTGTTTGGTCAAATTTTCTGCATTCACGGTTTTGTGGGAATCCAGGTAAACCGGACGCATGGCCCCGGGCCGGTATTTTCTGCGAGTCTGGAAATCAATCCAGGTTCGGTCAATCCGTGAATCACAGGTGTGGGAGGTCATGACCGATCCGTCCACCGAGGCCAGTTTCCCGACCGTAATGGAAGTACAACTGTCTCTGATCTTTTCTACGGATCCCGGGTCCGGCCGGGCTTGGAATCCCCAGCTTAAAAGGATGAATAGTACCCATATCAAGGATGTTTTTTTCATTTTGTATCCCCCTAAAACGCAATGCCGATTTCAAGGCCTCCCTTGAAACCTCCGAATTTTACCGAGCGTCCATACAGGGTTTTGCTGGCATTCATATACCCTCCGGACAAGCCCATAAAAAAATTGTTGCCCATATAAAACATCAAGCCCAGATCAGCCCGATAACCGAAAGCCATCCCGGTTTCCTCGATATCGACACTCTTTTCACTATAATACACATTAAAGCTGCCCAGCTGGATTTTTAAGCCCATGAAATTGAAAAATTTAAGAACATATCCGGCACCAACCGAGAGATGATGTTGATTGGATTTGGCCTCATCTTCAAGAATTGGAATGATTCCATCAGCGGTCAGGTACCCGTATCCCAGCCAGAGGGAAAATCCCTTGAATACATTGAACTCGATTTTCAGTTCGGGATAGATCATGCCCTCTCCATAAATGGTTTTATAATCTGCATCCGAGGGTACCATATAGTTTCCGATCACCGAGATTCCAAAGGTATTGCCGCCCCGGGCAGTTGAACACAAGACCAGAACCATCACTAAACCAATTAGACTTTTTTTCATTCGAAGCTCCTTTAAATGGTGATTTCGGGAGAATTTGCCACAATGATCCCGTGGGAATCCAGGGCCACTGCCTTGTAGGTATATGACTTACCTGCATCCAGTTGTTTATCAATAAAACTCAACGCATTGTACTGAAGTTCAAAATCCTGTATCTCGGTCAGCAACTGGTAGGCACCTCCAGCTTCTTTTTTGTAAATAATATATTTTTGCACATCGACTTCGTTTTTCTTATCCACGATCAGACTCACATTGGCATATTCCTGGTTGAACACCCACATGTTCAACTCTTCCCGGGAAACCGATAGCTGCAAGACAATATCGGATATGACCAGGTAGCAAACTTCACAGGCCACTATTGCCGAGTTGTATTTAATTCTCATATATCCGTTCTCGCCCCAGGAAGACCCCCAACTATTCCTCAGTATGAAAGACCCATCTGCATCGTCCCATCCAACCAGTGAAATGGCATGATCGGTCGGGGTATAATAGCAGGGACTGGCATAACAGGAAGTATTGGAATCCTGATAAACCCCGCTGTGATAGGCTTCGAAAGCACCCGAAACCAGAACCGCTGCATCCACCACCCCATAGGTCATGATGGCGGTTTTAATGGCATCGATATCTCCGCAGGGTATGCGATACCACTGAGTAAATTTGATGATGGGATCATTCCAGTGGGTGCAGACTCCGGAAAATGAAGTGGTATAGGGGTAGTCAGATTCCCTGACAATACCGTATTCAACCAGGGCCTGAAGTTCCATATAGTCATAATCGGCACCGTCACATCCAAAAAAATGGGGGTAAAATTGGGAAAGGCTGCCCAGGCACCACATGATGAACGATTCGGATAAATCTATGCAGTTGCCATCATATCGATTCATGGCCACATTGTATGTCCCCTCGGCTGCAGCAGCTGCCCCGAAAGCATAACAGGATCCGCAATAACCCTGATTCCTCACCGCACCGATATAAGTGTGGCCATTGTGATTTCTCCAGTCAAATCGGGCGGGCAGGGCTTTTTTTTCGAGGTACCTGGCCAGAGGACCGATATCATCGGATCGTTCTAACCGCGTCGACTGCCGAGAAGGCCGTCTTCCGTAGAATGCGATTTTCTGTTCGGGACTCATATCAAATACCCAGTTATGGCTGACCTGGAATTCATATCCGTTGTATTTGATCTTTTCCCAGATCTGTTCCAGGGTATCATTTTTTTCGAATTTTAAAACATGTTTCTGATTTTCGGATATTCCCTGGAGGGAGAAAACGAAGATCAAAATGATGATCAGTGAAAATTTGGAAACTGATGTGGATTTCAAATTTCACCTCCTCTTTTAAGATAAACTTTTACACCAAATCCGGAATAATTTCAACCAAAATATAAACTAACTTTATAAAATACTGTGAAATTATAGGGGGTATTGAAGTAAATTCCAGAGTTGATTGGTTAATGTGAAAAAAATTGTGATCGTTCAATGAGAGGTTTTCGTCGAGGTAACTTACCATGCGTAAAGGAGGTTCCCGGTCCTCTGAGATTAATAATCAATGGTGACTCAGTTATAGACCACTGTCCTTTTTTGATGTTTGTAGGCTCATGACCATCAAAGACCAGATAACTGTATTTTCCATAATGGGGGAGCTTTCTGGAAAGCCCCGGTAGTGCCTTAATCTTTTCGGTTGCTAAAAACACCATAACCTGCGATCTGTGGATGGAATTTCTTAAAGTTATAACCAAACTTTTATTAAAAATTGGGACCTTTTCACCTTCTATAACAATGGTTTTTTCTCCTATATTACAGTCATAGTTTTTCAATTCTTCTGAAATATACTGCATATGTATGTTTTCCCAGCCCATAATCCAGATTGTTCGGTTCTTGGGAATTGTTTTAACATTATTATCCAATTGAATCTTAATATTATCCCCTCTTCTTTTTGCCCACTTCTGGGCCAGTTCCCGGTAACCTGCTAATAAAGTAGGCTCAGCCTGGGAAGGTAGTATGATTAATGCCTCCTGGGCTCCAAATGCTCTGGACAGAGCAGGAGGTACTTCCAGATAATGTATTTTTCTAAAAACATCAAATTGTGGATCAACCTGTATGCCTGTCGGGGGAGCAAAGAAGGAAAAAGTATAATCTTGTTGTCTATTTTTTAATGTGATTTTCTTAATTATTGCTTCTTTTTGATTTTTCATGGATACAGCAACCGGGATATCCAGAATAAAAAGTCTTTCTTTCTGAGTCTGTGAAAGACGAAATTTAAGTTTATAGCATTCTTTTTCACCGTAAATTTCCACATCAGTAATCTGAAGTTCTGGGGCTCCGGTACTGGAAATCCACTGTTTAAAAAAATCTTTAAAATCTTTCTGGCAGACCATCTCAAATGCTTTTCTGATGTCATTAAAAGAAGCTTTTTTAAACTTATTATCCTTGAAGAATTTTTGCCAGGAACTAATAAAAAGATTGTCACCAACTTCATTACGCAGCATATGAAAAACCATCAGCGCCTTCCCATAACCCACTGCTGCAGATGCAGCATCATGTCTGAATTTGAATTGTGATAAGGGGAAATCTTGATGTTTATTAACATAATCTGAGTAATTCTGGAGTGTTGTTCTCCTGTACTCTGTGCCCTGCCCTTTCTGTTCTTTTATCAGATGCTGGCGCAATTGTCAAACCCGTGTTTGGTTTGTACGCCCAGTTCTTCACAAAGACTTTTCCTTCTGCACATAACTTCTCTATGTTAGGTGGAGTCAACAGTTCAGGCGCTTTATACACATTGTCAAACCCGAACTCCTTAATCAATGCCACCTC
>DAOVIP010000376.1 GCA_030671465.1 Candidatus Aminicenantota bacterium
AAATTACCGGCAAACCCTTACATACGGTCAAAAGACCTTGAAGCTGGGAGAGATGCCCTCCCGGGGCGAGCAGGCCAGGTTGTATCTGGTAGTTGGGAATGCCTACGGAATCAAGGACACCTCATTCTACAACAAGGACAAAGCTCTGGAATACACCAATAAAGCTATTTCTCTGGCCAGAGGTCATGACAATGAAGTTCTCAAAGCCGCTAAAAATCTTAAAAATAAATTAACTGCCCCCCCGGCCAAAAAAATGACCCCTGAACAGAAGATTAAGATGCTGGTCTATCAGGATGAAGATTACCGGAAAGCCATTTCTTTCTACAAGTCACTGGGATCATCAGAGCAGAATACCCCTGAAATATACGAAACCTATGCCACTGCCCTGATGAAAACCAATCAGCTGGATTCGGCCCTGAAAGAATTCAGCAGCCTGTACAAACAAACTAAAAAGGGGACCATTGCCAAAAATATCGCAGAAATCTACTCCAAAAAAACCAGACGAAATAAATCCCTATATGACAAATCCATTCAATACTACATTGAAGCTGCTCTGTTATTCAGAAAGGAAGGCAGTATTTCAAAATACAATGCAGCCCTGAAGCTGGGAAAATACCAGCTGTTTGAAAAATATGACTTCAATGCCCGGATTAAGAACTACAATGCCAAACAGAAAAAAAACAAAACATCCAAAACCAAAACCGAAGCTGAAATCACCCGCCTGAAAAAAGAACTGCGAAAACATCAGCGACACCTGAGGAAAACCTACGAATACAATGACCTGGATCCACCGGCTTATGAAGAGGAGAAAACCGAAAAACTGGAAAAGAAGATTGCCCGTTTGCAATCCGGTGGTAGCGCCCAAGATGATGTTGAAGGTCAGAAATTACTCGATGAGAGAAAGAGAATCGAAAAAGAATTTGATGACCGGGTAAAGAAAATCAAGAGCCAATTCTAATTCCCTTTCCCCTGCTTTTCCTGCTCTGCACCCCCCGGAGCCGAGTTCCAAACACATAGCCAGAGAAAGTTGCACACCCGGTCTTGGCAGCTAAAATGTGAACACCCTACCTTCATCTGATGCGGAAATGAATAAAAACCTCACCAAAATCGTTATAATATATAGAAACATTATGGTTTATATTCCCGTATATAATATTTTACAGGTCAATAGACTCAATAAAAGAATCACAAAGGAGCACACATGAACAAGGTCTTAAAAATTACTGCAATCGTAATTATAATTGCCGGCCTGGTATTTGCGGTATACAAGCTGTTCTTACAGCCGGAGAAAAAAGAAGGCACCGACATCATTAAGGCCCAGGAAAATGAGGAGTCAGAAAATACGGTGAGAAGGGAAGCCTCCCTGCCGGTGAAGGTCATGCAGGTCAATCGGGGAAATCTGCCCTTGAGATTGCGGATTTCCGCTACCGCCGATGTCTGGGAAAAAGCCAATATCAAATCGGAAGTCCAGGGAAAAGTCACCAGCATTAACTGTAAAATCGGTGACCTGGTCAAAAAGGGAGAATTACTGATTAAAGTGGATGATTCTGAAAAAAAATTGGATGTAGAAGCGCGGAAAGCCAACAAGCTGGAAACCCTTTCCAAGTTCCTGGTAAAAGAAAAAACCGATAATCCTTTCAATCTCCAATTAAATGAAAAGCAAAAAAAAGAACTGGATGTCATTGAGAGCAATTACAAACAGGCCCTGAGGGATTTTGAAAGGGGAAAAATCAGTGAAATACAACTTGACAAAATAAGGGAAAAATACGAGGAAATCATGGTATTTTCCGGTACCAAAAGAGAGGAGGTGCTCAAAGCCACCGAAAAGTTAACCGATGCCATCGTATCTCTGAAAAAAGCCGAGCTGGATCTGAAGAAAACCTTTATCAAGAGCCCATTTCCGGGAATCATTTCGGATTTAAAGGTCAGCCGGGGGGAGATATTGAGTATGGGTCAGGAAGTGCTAAAAATTATAAACCTGGATTCACTGTATTTGAAGGGTTTTGCCCTGGAGACAGAAATCAAGCATTTGAAAAACGGAATTCAGACCCGGATCAAATTTGATGCCTTTTCCGATCAGTATTTCTATGGAAACATTCAATCCATAAGCCCCGAGGTCGATCCGGACAAAAAGACCATCACCATTTATGTCAAGCTGGATAACCCGGATAGTTTAATTTATCCGGGAATGCATGCCGAACTGGATGTCGAATACAAAATCTACGAGAATGTAATAAAAGTTCCCCGAAAAGCCATCATTGTGAGGGGTGAAGGTGACCGGCCCCTGGTTTTTGCCATCATCAATATATCAGGCAGCAACGGAACCGCTGACTGGAGATATGTGGAGCTGGGAGCCCAGAATGACGAAGAAATTGAAATCAAAAGCGGGATTAAGGAAGGTGACATTATCGTGATTGACGGGCAGTTAACCTTATCCCATCAGTCAAGGGTTAGAATTATCAAATGAGCATCACCGACATTTCAGTTAAAAGGCCGGTTGGCACCATCATGTTTTTTGTGGGAATCATCCTGCTGGGCTTCATTTCACTGTCAAAATTGTCCATTAACCTGCTACCCGATCTCAGCTATCCCAAAATCACCATTCTGACCGAATACCCGGGTTCCGGCCCCGAGGAGATCGAGAAATTCATC
>DAOVIP010000372.1 GCA_030671465.1 Candidatus Aminicenantota bacterium
GGTGATTGCTTTCATGATCACTGCCCGCTTCCCGGTATGGCTGGCTGTTATTATCATCATCAGGGATTTTTTCATTTTACTGGCCGGTTTCATTGTTTACCGTAAATCACATTCGATAAAGTCTTCCATTATTATCGGAAAGGTAACCTTCGGCGGATTGAGTATCTTAATCTTGTTCTATGTGATCGATTTAAATCCATCACTAAACCTTGAAATCCTCAAACGGTTTGCCATTGCATTGGTATTCAGTTTTTTACTCTGGTCGTTCGGAGAATATTACAAAATTTATAAGGAAATCAAAAATGGCTGATAAAAAAACCATTCTAATTGTTGATGACGATTCCGATGTGTTATATTTGTTAAAGGCTTTTTTAGAAGAAAGACATTTCAACGCCCTGGTGGCTGAAACCGGATCCAGGGCCCTGGAAATCATCAAAACCGAACATGCAGATATATTGATAACCGATCTTCTGCTTCCCGGAATTCATGGAATTGATCTGGTTAAAATCATAAAAACCCAACACAAAATGCCGGTCATTGTCATTTCCGGTGTTTATAAAGGCGGAGAGCTTTCCGATTTCCTGGAAAGTGAATATGTAGATGCTTATTTTATAAAACCTCTCATCCTGAACTTACTATATGAAAAAATCATTTCCCTGCTGAATGAATGAACCTTATTATTCCTTTAATACCTTTTTAAAGACAAAGTTCGGTAAACAAAAAGTCAGAAAGATTCCCATTAATGCGGGATTTGAATGCCCCAATAAAGATGGTACCCTTTCCGACCAGGGCTGTATTTTTTGCGATGAATATGGTTCCGGGCCTATAAAAACCTATGGACTAAGCATCGAAGATCAAATCGAACATTTTATTCAGGCCCACCCGGGAATTAAATATATCGCCTATTATCAGGCCCACACCAATACCCATGCTCCGAGATCCGTGTTGAAAAGCAAGTATTCGGTTATTTTTTCATACCCGGATATTGTGGGATTTTTTATCGGAACCCGTCCGGATGCCATCAAATCGGAGACCTTTCCGCTGCTGGAGAAATTGAATAAGGAGATCTACTTCACCATTGAACTGGGTTTACAATCAATTCATGAAAAGAGCTTGAAATTCTTAAACCGTAACCACAATTATTCTCATTTCTTAGATGTTTTTCGGCAACTGAAACGGCTACAAATTGATGTGGTTGTTCATTTAATCGTTGGCATCCCCGGAGAAACAACCGGAAACATGCTGGAAACCATTAAAGAGATGAATCGTTTACAACCTGCCGGAATTAAATTTCACCTTTTTCATGTATTGAAAAACACCCCTCTTTTTCACTTATACCAAAACCAACAGTTCCGACTTATGTCATTTGAAGAATATATCGATACCATGGTATGTCTTCTGGAGCATCTTGATCCCTCGATTGTAATACACCGTCTTACTGGAGAAAGAGAGAGAGAACTTTTTTATAAACCAGCCTGGGCCCTTCAAAAAGCCGAAACCATCAATGCCATTAAAACCCGAATGAAAAACAGTTATACCTTTCAAGGAAAAAGACTCAATGAATTGAAATAAATTTAAAATATTTCCAAGGAGGCAGTATGAAAAAATCATTTAACAAATTGACTGGTTTTCTGGCCATGCTTTTTGTCATTCATATTGGCTTTTTTTCACCACTTCAGGCTAAAAAAAATCAAATTGATATTAAACAGCAGATCATTTCTGGGATGCATTCGATTTCCAGCCATGATTTATTCGCTTATGTCAAGGAATTGTGTTCGGAAAAATACGGGGGCCGCTTAACCGGTACGGAAGGATACAATGCAGCGACCAGATGGGTCAGCGGATTACTGAAAAAAATGGGAATAAAACCCGGTGGAGATAACCATACTTACTTTCAGGCATTTCCAAATCCCTATACTCTGGTTTTTGAAGGCTCCGAAGCCATCCTCCATATTCCAGTAGCAGACAATCAAACCCTTCTGAAACCCTATATCTATGAAAAAGATTTCATTCCGGGTTCCACTTCAGACAGAGGTGAAGTGACCGCCGAAGTAATATACGTGGGATACGGCATAACTGCTCCGGAACTTGGGTTTGATGAATACAAAGGTCTTGATGTTAAGGGAAAAATTGTATTGATGGAACGTGAAGCCCCGGTGTTCCCTGAGAAAGAGCCTGAAGAATTTAGAAAATGGCGGGATTATTCGTTTCATCAATACAAGGTAAAAAATGCCAAAGAACACGGAGTGGCCGGTATGCTGTATAATTATCATATTGCCAATCCGAATTGTCAATTTATTGAAAAGTTTATCCTGACTTATGCCGGTCCTGCCATGATCAATGATATCTTTCTAGGAACCGGAAAAACCCTTCAACAGGTCAAAAAGAAAATTCAGAATAACCGAAAACCCCAGTCTTTTGCCACTGGCAAAATTCTTACCTTAAAAAATAATACCGAACATCATCCCGATGGCACCGCCTACAATGTGATCGGAATACTGGAAGGCCAAGACCCGGAAAAGAAAGGAGAGGCCATCATCATTGGGGCTCATCTGGATCATGTGGGCTGTAACCATCTGCTCATGCCCGGGGCTAATGACAATGCATCGGGAGTTGCAGTGGTGCTGGGTGTTGCAGAAGCTTTGTCCAGATTGCCCTTTTCCCTGAAACGGACCA
>DAOVIP010000320.1 GCA_030671465.1 Candidatus Aminicenantota bacterium
TATATTGTCTTTCGCAAAAGTGACGGGACCTGGATTAGGGCTATAAATATGGGGAAAAGTATTAATACAAAATCAGGCGAAAATTGCCCTCAGGTTTCACCGGACGGAAAATATTTTTTCTTTAATCGCTACAACCCGGATATAAAAAGTGGAAACATGTACTGGGTGGATGCAAGTATCATTGACGATCTGAAACCAAATGGATTGAAGTAAAGGGCTGGATTCATGAATCCAAAAAAGGGATTTTTGGTAATACTATTGACTATACCAATTATGTTATCAATTCAAGCACAACCGAATGGGTGGATGCCAAGATCATTGAGACATTAAGGTAAAAAAAACTACTCTAATATGGAGGTGAGTATGAGAAATTTTAAGGAATATTGTCTTTTATTTCTTATTATTTTTTTTAGTTTTCATAATCTAAATGCACAAGGAGGTCAAACAGTGGAAAACAAGATAATGAAGTTGGAAAAAGGTGCCATGGAAAGATGGCGTCGAGGAGATCCATGGGGATGGACGGATATCAGTGCTGAGTCAATTATCTATATTGATCCCGGTTTAACAAAACCTATTGAGGGGCTTGAGGCCTACAAAAAGTATTTAAAACAATTTGAGGGAAAAATCAATTACCAGATTTCAGAGTTTATCGACCCCAGGGTAAAGCGATACGGCAATCTGGCCGTTTTAACTTACAATTACAGAGACGCAAAAACCAAGGTGGATGGATCAATCTTCGAAGAATGGCACTGGAACACCACGGAAGTGTATGGATTGATAAACGGGGAGTGGAAAATCATTCATACCCATTGGTCCTACATTAACCAGAAACTGCCTGACAGAACCGAGGTGCCGGTTCCGGTGGATTTTTCTAGAGAGAAATATGACGGAGTGCTGGGTCAGTTGATGGCACTTGAATCTGCAGCCATGGAACGCTGGCGCAAAGGAGATCCCTGGGGATTTAACGACATCTGTGCTCCTGAGGTGAGCTATTTTGATACCGGTACAGCCAAACGTATCGACGGATTGGAAACTTTGAAAAAAGAATATGCCAAACGGGCTGGCAAAATACACTATGATGTGATGGAGTTTATTGATCCGAAAATTCAGGTTCATGGAGATGCGGTTGTTTTATTCTATCGTTTTTTCTCAACTTATCTTAATCCTGATGGTTCGGTTGCCCGCAGAATTCCTTGGAACTGTACGGAAGTTTTTTCGAAAAAGAATGGTAAATGGAAAATTGTTCATACGCACTGGTCATACATAAATGGTGAGAGGAAGTGATCATTCATTTTCATTTAAAATGAGTAGATATTCATGAAAACAAAATTTTTTTCTATGGTTGCATTACTAACATTGTTTTTTTCTGCATTACCTGAATTAGCTCAGAAAAGTGAAAAGGGCAAATCTGATTTTCCTTTTTTGACTGGTCCGTACCTTGGCCAGAAACCACCGGGGATGGTCCCTAAAGTTTTTGCTCCTGGTATTATATCTACTACCGAAAAATATGAATTAAACTCGGTTTTTTCTTTAAAAGGTGATGAATTTTATTATGTTATCTCAACCACCAGCAAAGAAGAAAAGAAAAAAGGAAAGTACTTTTATATTATCATGGTCAGTAGAAAGGTCAATGAGGTTTGGACCAAACCAAAAAAGGCCTCCTTTCCCGGTAAGTTTACAGCGGTGGATATTTCTTTCTCACCGGATGGAAAACGGCTATATTTCTGTTCAGACCGGCCCTCTCCCTGGAACAAGCCGCCCAATCTGGATATCTGGTATGTTGAGCGACTCAAAAATGGCTGGTCAAAACCCGTTAACCTGGGCCGATCGGTTAATTCCCCGGGTGGCGAAACCCAGCCGACCTTTACCAAAGACGGGACAATATATTTTCCCTCCTTCAGAGCAGATTCAAAAGGCGGAAAGGATATATATCGTGCTACATTTTTAAATGGTCAATTTTTAAAAGCTGTAAATCTGGGGCCTCCTATAAACAGCAAGTATAATGAGGGAAATTCTTTTGTTGCACCAGATGAAAGTTATATTCTATTTGCCCGCTGGGGAATGCCTGCATCTAGTGATGGGGGCAAGGGAATGTACATCAGTTTTAAAAAGGAAGATGGAACCTGGACCCAGCCCAAAAACACCAAACCCAGTACGGGTTTGTATGGAAGCCTGGCCGCTCTTTCTCCGGATGGAAAATATCTTTTTTACTCGAGCGGAGGTGATATCTACTGGGTGGATGCGAAAATTATTAAAAAATTAAAACCAGAAGAATTGAAATAAAGAGTAGGAGAGATAAATGAAATCAAAAATTTGTTTTACTATTATAATACTAGTTTTATTAATTTCTGCATTACCTGCGATAGATCAAAAAAATAATAATGATAAATCTGACTGGCCTGTATTAAAAGGCCCCTATCTGGGACAGGAGCCTCCGGGGATGACTCCCGAAATATTTGCTCCTGGGATTATTTCAACAAAAATCACCGAGGGATGTTCGGGCTGGGGAAATCATATGGAATATTTCATCTTCCAGAGATGGGTAAACAGAAAACCAAAACTTTATATTATGAATCAAATAAATGGAGTGTGGAGTGAACCTGTATTTCTTCCATTTGGTAATAAATATCAAGTTGGTGATTTTACCATTGCCCCAGATGGAAAAACACTGGTGTTTGCATCCAAAATATTTATAGATGAGATCGCTCCGGATTCTGAAGGTGGCAACATTTGGGTTGTCAAAAAAACCAAAACAGGGTGGAGCGAACCTAAACATATCGGGCTAGAAATAAACACAAAACATCATGAAAGTTATCCTAGCCTTGCCAAAAACAATAATCTCTTTTTCTTCAGTAGAAGGCCTGGGGGATACGGTGATTCTGATCTATATATGTCGAAATTTAAAGATGGAAAATTTCAACACCCGGTTAATCTCGGACCGAAACTCAATACCGAACACCATGAATGGGACACATATATCTCACCCGATGAAATTTATATGATATATTGTTCGACCAAACAAGGACTCTGGGGAGATGACGATCTTTACGTTACAAGCAAAACCA
>DAOVIP010000505.1 GCA_030671465.1 Candidatus Aminicenantota bacterium
CCGCCCACAACAGCTACGTCCATTCCTTTATAGAAAAATCCGTCACAGGTGGCGCATGCAGAAACCCCATGTCCCATGAAATTTTGCTCTGATTCCATTCCCAGGTATTTCGCAGTAGCCCCGGGAGCAATAATCACGGAATCAGCCTCAATGAGGTGTCTGTCATCAATGGTTATCCTGTATGGCTGGGCAGATAAATCGGCCTCAGTTGCCAGTCCCCAGCGTATATCGGACCCAAACCGTTCAGCCTGTTTTTTCAGGTCTTCCATCATTACGGGGCCAGAAACCCCTTCCGGATAACCAGGAAAATTTTCAACATCCGTAGTAGTGGTTAACTGGCCGCCTGGCTGTAAACCCTCATAAAGCACCGGTGCAAGGTTGGCACGGGCTGCGTATATGGCAGCGGTATAACCGGCCGGCCCCGAACCGATAATGAGGCAGCGTACTTTTTCAGATGTCTCCGGGGTTGATTTCTTTTCCTGGTCCTCATGCAGGTCACCTATTGATTTAAATAATTCCATATCCTGTTTTTATCCTAATCTGGTTAAATTCTGATTCAAATAAATATAATCCCAAAATTAAATAATGTCTACTCCATTACAATATCCATACCTTTTGATGAAAACTGCTAATTTTACACAAAACTGACAATAAGTCATAATCTATGGAGATCAAACTGGTAAAAAACGGCATATTCCCGGTTACCCGGACAGTCGGGGGAGAAGCGATGGAGCAGGCACCTGAAACTGGCTATACATTTCCAGGGACCCTCCAGGGAGAAGGAAAACTGGTCGGTATACCGGTATTGTTTATCCGGACCAGCGGATGCAATCTTCGTTGTACATGGACCACCCCATCCGGGAAGACGAGTATTTGTGACACACCCTATGCTTCCCATTTTCCCGGAGAGGTTGATATCATGGATACCGGAGAGGTGGTGGAAATCGTCAGGGCAAACCTGGGACCGATAAAGCATGTGATCATTTCAGGAGGAGAACCGACCCTCCAGCCCCTGCCACTGGTTGAACTGGCCAGGTATTTAAAAAAGGAACTGAACGTTCACATCACACTCGAAACAAACGGCGTCTTATTTATACCGGAACTGGCCATGCATATAGACCTTTTCTCCATATCTCCAAAACTGAAAAGTTCCGATCCGGATGCAAAGAAAAACAGGTTGCTCGACTATCCTGTCGAACAAGACTATATCAGGGATCACAAGAAATTCCGCCGCAATCCTGACACCCTTCAAAAATATATCAATGCCTGCATGAATAAAGGGTCAAAATCAAAGAAGGATTTTCAGCTGAAATTC
>DAOVIP010000241.1 GCA_030671465.1 Candidatus Aminicenantota bacterium
ATGAGGAAAGGGGTATTGATTGTCTTTCTGAGCTGAACGGGATGTTTGCCTTTGCTTTGTGGGACAGCCGTCAGAAAACCCTTTATCTGGCCCGGGATCCCTTTGGAATCAAACCGTTGTTTTATACCCAGCATGACGGTGCTTTTTGGTTTGCCAGTGAGATCAAGGCCCTGTTGAAGATCCCCGGATTTTCCCCGGGCCCGAACCTTGAAGCTTTCTATCATTACCTTTCTTTTGATTATATACCGGGTAAACACACGGCTTTTGAAAATATTCATGAACTGCGGCCCGGACACCTGTTAACCGTACAATGCCAGCCGAAACGGGTATCGGAAAGGCGCTATTTCGATATTCAATATGAGGTGAACCACGGCTTAACCGAAAAGGAAGCCGTGGCCCGGACCCGGCATTTCTGCTATGAGGCGGTTGAACGGCATTTGATATCGGATGTTCCGGTGGGGGTCATGCTGTCAGGTGGGCTTGATTCCAGTTCCTTGACCGTATTGATGGCGGAAATCCGGGGGGATGCCGATTTTCACACCTTTTCTCTGGCCTTTGATGAATCAAGCTTTGATGAATCCCATTATGCCCGGTACCTGGCCCAGAGTGCTGGAACCATCCATCATGAGATACAGGTTACTCCCCAGAAGGTGGCCCGGCTGCTTCCAAAATATTTGACTTTTATCGATGAACCGTATGCAGACGGTTCAGCCATTCCCACCTATCTGCTGGCAGAAGAGGCCCGGGAATTTGTGACCGTCCTGCTGTCCGGAGAAGGGGGCGATGAGTTTTTCAGCGGTTACGACACCCATATGGCCTTTAAGGTCAGGCGGTTGTACCGCCGGATTCCGGCTCTGGTCAGACAGAAATTAATTGCTCCCCTGGTGAATCGGTTGCCGGTATCCCACCGGAAACTGAGCCTGGAGTTCAAGGCCAAACGGTTTATTCAGGGCGCCGAACTGGATATTCCCAATTCTCACTTTTTCTGGAGGGTGGTATTGTCAGAGGCGGCCAAAAAAAAAATACTGGCTGATGAATCACTGTTCAGCCATATACGGCCGTCAGCTGTTTTTTTCGAACAGGCTTATCAACAGTGCGAAGCAGAGGATGATTTGAACCGGTTGTTATACATTGATTACCGTTACCATCTCCCGGATGATTTGATGATCAAAAATGACCGCATGACCATGGCCCATTCGATGGAGGCCCGGGTTCCATTCACTGACCGGAGCCTGGTCCAGTTTCTTTCAACCGTACCGGTTGATATCAAATTCAAGGGGTGGGAAAAGAAGCATCTGTTGAAGGCAGCTTTAAAAGATAAGCTGCCAGCAAAGATATTGAATAAGAAAAAAATCGGCCTGGAGATGCCCTATTCAAAATGGATGCTGACCGAACTTCGCGACCTGTTCGAATACGTTCTATCTCCGCAGAGTCTGAAGATGACCGGATTTATTAATCCGAAAGGGGTAGGGCAACTGTGGGAAGAGCATAAGGCCAAGAAGGTGGATCACGGACGGGCATTGTGGGGTCTGGCCAATTATATGTTCTGGTACAAGATTTATATGGCCGGGGAGTCTTTTTAAGGGGACCTGATGCTAAAGAACAATATCAGTAAGGCGCTGATGCTCCAGAAAACCGATAATTTCATCATCCAGTTTTTTCGTTATGGTTTTGCCGGCGGAGCAGCCTTTATTGTAGATTTCAGCCTGCTGTATTTTCTGACCGAATACCTGCATATCTACTATTTGATATCAGCGGCACTGTCTTTCATTCCTGGACTGCTGGTGAATTACCTGCTGAGTGTCCACTGGGTATTCAATAACCGGGTCCTGGAAAACCGGTCTACTGAATTCATTTTTTTTACCTTGATCGGATTGGGGGGGCTGGGATTCAATGAATTGTTTATGTGGTTTTTTACCGATGTGGCCGGTTTCTATTACCTGATTTCCAAAATCATTTCAACGGCCCTGGGTTATCTGTGGAATTTTTTTGCAAAAAAATTCTTCCTTTTCAGGTAACCGTCAAATCATACAAAAGCTCTTTAACCTGATTTATTTGCCTTTTGGTCTATGGAATCTGGTTTTAGCATGACGGGAATTAAGAATAGGGAGAGGTAGTAGATAAAATCAAGGGGGTAGGATAGTCTGACGTCAGAGAAACTGGATATGGAAATCACCACTCCATGGAGCAGAGCGGAGCCGGTCAAAACAAACATGAAAAATGATCCCCGGTGATGAAATCGGGTAACCAGAGTTTTGATGGAACTGAAGATAAAAGAGAGGAAAAAGAAGAAAATCCACAGTTTGTTGTAGAATAGATGTTGATGAATTTTTAGAAAACCATTATGAACTTTTTGAAGAAAATGTAATTTCAGGGTTTTGAATTTGAGCTGGCTTTTTTGGGCAGGTGGCAGTATCCTTAAGTTCCAATATTCCTTTAATAGATTTTTAACGTATTCCTGATCAATGGTTTTGATGTATTCGTTTTTATAGTACAATCGAAGGGTATCCGGAGCCCTGTATTTGTAAAAACGTATGTATCTTTCCTTAAGCAGGAGCGTATTTCGGTATCTTCCTTGCAAGCGAATATAAAAATTGATGTTTTTCTTTCTTAAAAAGTATCGGTTTAAATTGGCATAAAAAAATTTTAAATAAATATCCGGATGATCACGGATGGTATCCCAAGCGACTTTTTTTAGAACAGGTCTCCATTTCATGTAGAGGTTGTCGGCATTTTTATCTTCAAAGGATTTCAGGGTTTGAAAAATGATTCTCCGGTTGCGATTGTAATGTCTGTAGAGAATATGACCCAGTGGTTTGGGATCCCAGGAATTTTTTATGATTTTTTTTTTATGAGGGCTTAAGCGGTTGAGGCTTTTTTCGATTGCCAGGTTTACCTGGGGGCTGTAGCTGGGATTTTTTTCCAAGAAGGTTGAAGTGAATGAAATCAATGCATGTTCGGTGAATGTGGATATGGCAAACGATCCGATGGTAAAATAATTATATATGCATAAAAGAATCAGCGGGGTGACAAATGAAATTGAAAATAACAGAATGAGTTTTTTTTTATAAGCATTGAGAAACAAAAAAAGCAGAATAGCCAGGAATAACGGTACCAGAAACAAGCCAGAAGGTCGAATAAGAATCACCATTGCCATTATGATTCCGCAACATACCCAGTACATTCTGTTCTGACAATAAATGGCCAGAAGAAGAAAACTGAAGAATAGAAGAATTGTATTGATGTAAATGCTTTCTGTTGCCAGAGCAGTGTCAAGGCAAAGGTGGATGGATAAGGAGATAAAGGCTCCCAGACCGATGGCGACCAATAGGGTAAGGTATTTCCATTTTTTCCCGAAGATTTTGTTAATCACGAAAATGAAAAATAAAGAGCTAAATAAGGTGAATAGATTTTGTACAACAATAACGGCTAAGTTGCTCTTGAAAAAGATAAATATAAATGCCAGAAAAAGGGGATAACCGGGAGTTCGAATGTTGAAGGTAGGCATGAAGCCTTTATCGATTTGATCTACAATCATATAGTAGTGTTGATAATCAGGGGAGATTAAGTAAATGGAATCATAGAGGAAAAAGGGAAGCCTGGTGATGCAGAAAAAGAGAATAAATATAAAAAAAGATAAATACAATAATTTATTTGTTTTTAAATTTTCTTTGAATGCGGCTGGAAAATTGAAGAGGAAATTTAGCTTCTTTGGTTCTGGATTCATGGCATTTTTGTTATTTTATCCAAAAAAGATTTTAGCACTCAGGCATTCAATATTCAAGTAGGAGTTCAAAATCTTAAATCCTATCTTTAAGTAACAATTCAATTTTCATTAAATCCGAAATCCGAATATCCAAATCCGAAACAAATTTAAATGACCAAAATCCAAATGATCTAAGCAATATCTCTAATGGAATGATTTGTGTTTTAATGTTATATG
>DAOVIP010000401.1 GCA_030671465.1 Candidatus Aminicenantota bacterium
AAAAGAAGAGGTTATTAAAAAAATACAGTTGTGGTATGCCAAAGACAAAGGGAAAACCATCCAAGAGGAAATCATAAAATTGATAAAAGAGTAGGAACGAGAAAAGGGGTCAAATACAATTATTTCAACGGGTGGCTTCCCATTTTCCAATCCCAATATAAATTATTTGAGCATCCATGGCTTTGGTGTACTGAAAGTCTCCAGACATTTTTCCACTAAAAGTATGCCCCGTACACTGGTAGGTGGCGTAAACAATATCATTAGTCCCCCCAACGATTTCTTGACTCTGAACCATAAAATAAATATGAGTCCCATCAACTGTATAGGTGCCAGCAAAATTATTGTCGCTGGTAATATCTCCCTCTTCAGATGTACCATTGAAATGCAAGGTTATGGTAAAACCCTCCCATTCGTCATCCAAATGGTCGAAAACCAAAAACCAGCTACCACGAACATCAATTTCCTCCCAGGTTTGACATCCAGGAATCATCAAGGTAATAAAAAACACAGGTAATAAAATCATGAATTGTTGTCGCAAGGTTATCTCCGCAAAATAATATCAAACCAACCTTTTCATAAACATTATGGTGTTTCATACTACTTTTTTCAACAATTTTTGTTTGTGACGTTGGCATTGAATGTAAACATACTTGCTCTGAGAAAAGGGACTGGTAAAACCCAAAGCTCAGATTTGTTCGGGAAGATCACGGAACATAGTCAAAAATTTTTCAACCCCCTCTGCCTTGGTTCCGGTTCCCTGCCAGAGGGGATGCCGGCCGCCTCCCTTGCCGTTTATCAGGGCCAGGAGACCTGACTTATGCCGGTCAAAATCAAAATTAATTTCCCCGGAGCAACCGATGCTCCAGTAAACGGTTTCCTTCATGGTATTGACCAGACAAATCAATAACCGGTGGCGTTTTAAAAGGTCTTTCATGATCCTTCTGATCAGGTCGTTATCCTCATTGGTCCAGGATTCAATGATCAGTTCCATGGGGGAATCTCCGGATCCCTGCCGGTTCTGATACAGATTGGCAGCCATCATGGCGGCCAATCGGTTCAGAAGCAGGCTGGCTTTTTTCTTATGCTGGATCAATTCAGCCTGGGTTTCCCTGACCTTGGCCGGAAAATGATCCTCCCGGGTTTCCAGGACTGTTTTTAGTTCGGCAACGATTTTATCTTTTTGCCGGTAATCCTGAATTGCCCTCAGTCCGATCTTCCAGGACAGGCGAGCATGGCCCCGGATTTTTTCAATTCCAGTGGCCTTGACCAATCCGACCTGTCCGGTATTTTCAAAATGAAGCCCCCCGCAACCCACACAATCAAAATCTCCGATCTGGACCAGCCGGATTTCACCATCAACCGGGCAGGGTTTGCGTAGTTCAAACCGACCAATTCCCTGTTCATCGGTCATAATGAATTCGATAGGCAAGTTGCGGTTGATCACCCGGTTGGCCAGGTTCTCAACCTTTTCCAGATCAGCACCGGAAATCTGCTGACTGTCAATTTCAATGGTCGTGTGATCACTGCCCATATGAACCGATACGGTTTTGTATTTTCCAACTTTCCAGAGAGCCCCGGAGACAATATGCTGGCCGGTATGCTGCTGCATAAAATCAATTCGCCACTGGAGATCAATTTTTCCCTTTACCACTCCTGTACCGGGATTCTCTTTTAAATAATGACAAATAACCTCTCTCTCTGTCTGCACATCCAGAACCGGGATCCCGTTGATCCATCCTTTATCTGCCGGTTGTCCCCCGCCTTCAGGGAAAAAACAGGTTTTATCCATAATAACCCGAAAGCCTTTTTTTTCCTCTTTGACTTCAAGAACTCTGGCTTCAAACTCAGTCCTGTTGATATCTTCATAAAATATTTTTTCAGTTGGCATGATCATACCCATTAAACTTCAACACCCTAAGAATGATATTAACCCAAATCATTCATCAATTTTGTATTGAATCCTACTGGTATTTCTCTCTGATACCCAGGTAAAGAGGGATGGAAAAAGACGGTCCTACCACAAAAGTGGCAAGCAGATAGATCCACCATCCCTTCATCCCCATTCTTCGGCTGTTGAAGTAGGAAAATATCAGGAAAACCACTGCTACCATGATAAGTTCCACGGCAAAGCAGGTGGACATATCACTGGCAAACAACTGATTCCCCATCTCCATCGGGTCAAAACCAAAATTTAAAACAAATCGAATAAAAAAATAATATGGAACCACAAAACCAATAAAAGCCAGAATAAAATACATTCGCTTCATTGTTTTACCTCCTGCCAAAATTGGAAAACTCCAGCAATTCCACCGGCGCCCCATCTTCAACCACAAAGGCAACCCTGACCCCCTCAGACGGGCTGTTGGGTTCAATGATGACTTCCTTACCTTCCAGGGCCTGCTCCAGGTTCTCCACCTCA
>DAOVIP010000143.1 GCA_030671465.1 Candidatus Aminicenantota bacterium
AAATCAGTTCGGTAGTCGAACCCGGTGTACCCTCACCGACCGAACGACTGGCCCTGCTATCAGGATTCAAACATAAAGGATTTACCTGTGGTCTGTTTCTGTTACCGGCCCTGCCCGGGTTAACCGATACACCTGAGCAGATCGACCGGGTATTCAGACAAGCCATGGAATGCGGGTTGGATTTCATTATTGGTGGAGGATTGACTCTGAAAGAGGGTCGTCAGAAAGAGTACTTTTTGGATGTGATCAGCACACATTTTCCCGAGTTGGTTTCAGGATATAAACGCGTGTATCCGGGCCATGCCTGGGGCCAGGCCGTCCCTGAATATTACCGGTCCCTGAATCAAAAAATTTTACACGCATCCCTTAAGTATCAACTTCCCGTCCGGATACCGGCGGATTTTTTTCGTGATCTGTTATCTGAAGATGATCTGGTGATAGTGATTTTGGAACACATTGATTATCTGTTAAAGCTGCGGGGGAAGGTATCATCCCATGGGTATGCGGCCTATTCCATTTCAAAATTACCCGGATCCGTATCTGATCCAAAAACCAAACCGGGGGTGATTCCCGGTATTCCCAAATCCATCCAGGCAGTGATCGCTGAAATTCTCGAGACCGGAACCTGCAGGCTATATGAAGACCTGATCAGGGGGTCATAGGGGTGAGAATCCGGTTTTACAAGCCTGCCAATAAGTGATATAATTTTGGCCTGATGAATGAGTTCAGATATATTGCAGTTGATGGGTTGATTGGTTCGGGAAAAACCAGACTGGCCCAGATTATTTCCGAGCAATTCAATGCCCGGTTGATCTGTGACAATCAGGAAAATCCCTTTTTAAAGGATTTTTTTTCATCGTTGGCCAAAGGTGAGGACTCGGTTTCCCTGAAAACCCAGTTGATTTTTCTGCTGAACCGTTATTCCCAGCAGCTGGAAATCAAGCAGAAGGGGCTCTTTCATAAAATGACCGTTTCCGATTATATATTCTTCCGCGATGGTATCTATGCCCATCTGATCCTGAATGATGAGGAACTGGAGATTTATAAAAAGATGTTCAATCTGTTTCTTGAAAATATCATTCATTCGGATCTGGTGGTGTATTTACAGATTTCTTTTTCTGAGATGCTGAAAAGAATTCAGAACAGTGGAACCAATGGTGAAAAAGAAGTTCCCCAGGAATACTGGAGAGAAGTTTTTGAAGCATACAATTATTATTTTTTTAATTACAATCATTCACCGTTGCTGGTTGTCAATATGGAAAAGGTGAACTTGAAAAATCATAATGAAGTTCAGCAACTGGTGAAGGAAATCAAAACCCATAAAAAAGGAATAAGATATTATGCTCCAGCCTAACAAAGAAAAACGTACTGTTTTGTACTTGAAAAAAATCAAGGAACAGGGTGAGAAGCTATCGGCAATAACCGCCTATGATTTTCCCACTGCCAAAATCGCTTCCGAAGCTGGAATTGATCTTATTCTGGTCGGGGATTCCCTGGGCATGGTGATTCAGGGCGAAAAGGATACCTTGAAAGTGACCCTGGATGAAATTGTTTACCATACCCGGCTGGTATCGCGATCCAATACCCTTTCCATGGTAGTCAGTGACATGCCCTTTCACTCCTATCACGTGAGTATTGAAAAAACCCTGGAGAATGCCATCCGCTGCGTGAAGGAAGGCGGAGCCGAAGCCGTGAAGCTGGAAGGAGGGAGAAAAAGGTTTAAGATGATTGAGGCTATCTTAAATATTGAAATCCCGGTCCTGGGGCATTTAGGCCTGACTCCCCAGTCGATTCATAGATTGGGGGGGTTTAAGGTGCAGGGGAAAAAAAGGGAAGTGGCCAGGGAAATCCTGGAGGATGCGATCGAACTGGAGAAACTCGGGGTATTTGCCCTGGTTCTGGAGTCCATTCCCTTGGAGCTGGCCAGGAAGATCACTGAATCGGTGAAAATCCCCACTATCGGGATCGGGGCAGGTAGATTTTGTGACGGACAGATACTGGTATTTCATGACCTGGTGGGATTGACCAGTTTGTATTTCCCCAAATTTGTCAGAAAATACGCAGATTTAAACGGGATCATCCAAGAGGCTCTGAAACAGTATATTCATGATATCCAAACCGGATCATTTCCCGGTGATGATGAAAGCTATCATTTACAGAAAGATATCGATGCATTCATAAAATGAAAATCATTTCTCAAATTGATGAATTCAGACAATACCGCCGGGTATTAAATCGGAATAAAATCGGTTTTGTCCCCACCATGGGTTATCTACATGACGGGCATCTCAGCCTGATCGACAAAAGCCTTGAAGAAAATCAAGCTACTATTGTTTCCATATTTGTGAATCCCACCCAGTTTGGTCCCGGAGAAGATCTGGATCGATACCCCCGCGATTTTCCTCAAGATCGACAAATATTGGAAGCCCGGTCAGTGGATTGTATTTTATTTCCGGACTCAGATCAAATGTATGGGGCGAATTATGCCACCTTTATTGAAGTAAAAAAATTGGGAACCGTCCTCTGCGGCAAAACCCGCCAGACCCATTTCAAAGGGGTGACCACCGTGGTATTGAAGTTGCTTAACCTGGTTCAGCCGACAACGGCTTATTTTGGTCAAAAGGATGCCCAGCAGGCCATCATCATCAAGAGAATGGTAGCGGATCTGAATCTGGATTTGGAGATAAAGGTGCTGCCCATTATCAGGGATGATGACGGACTGGCACTATCATCCAGAAATAGATACCTTTCCGATCAGGAAAGGCAGGCAGCCGTTTTACTGCATACTGCACTGAGTACAGCTCAAAACCGTATTGGTGAAGGCCGGGAAGATTCATCTGCCCTGAAAAAAGTGATAAAAAAGATATTGAAACAGAATCGATTGATCAAAACCGATTATATAGAGATAGTAAGTCTCGATCATCTGGAGCCGCTGGACAAGGTGGATCCGGAAAACACCTTGGTGGCAGCTGCCATCAGGGTGGGAGGCATCCGGCTTATTGATAATTTTATTTTGGGAGAAATATAAATGTTGATACCTTTTCTGATTTCAAAAATCCACAAAGCCAAGGTAACCGGTACCAACCTGGACTATGCCGGAAGTATTGGTATTGATGAAGAGATCATGATCAAGGCCAATCTCAGAGAGTTTCAAAAAGTTGAAGTATATAATATTTCAAATGGAAACCGTTTTGCAACCTATGTGATCCAAGACCAGGCAGGTTCAAAGAATATCGTACTGAATGGGACTGCTGCCCACCTGGTTTCTAAAGGCGATACCATCATCATCGTCGCCTATGCCCTGATTGATGAACGGGAATTGAATTCCCTGAGTTCGGTTGTCCTGATCATGAATGATAACAATCAAATTGAAAAAATTGTGAATGGAAAGTTATGAATCCTGGGCAGAAAGATAACCGGAAACGGTTATTGGGAATCGGAAATGCCTTGGTGGATATCCTGATTCGAATTGATGATGACAGCCTTTTGGATGAATTGGGATTATCAAAGGGGGGAATGACCCTGATTGAAAAAGAAAAAGTAAGGCACATACTGGAAAAAACCGCCCATTTGGATCATCATAAATCCAGTGGCGGATCTTCTGCCAATACGGTTAGTGGTTTGGCTCGACTGGGAGTACCGGCCGGCTTTATCGGAACCATCGGCAATGATGAGTTTGGCAGTTTTTTTCAGTCCGATATGGCTTTCAACTCCATTCAGGCCCATCTCTTTAAAAGCGAATCAGAGACCGGAAAGTCGATTTCTCTGATTTCAACGGATACCGAGAGAACCATGGCCACCTATCTGGGAGCTGCCAATGAGTTGTTTAAGTGTGATATTGGCGGTGATATATTTAAAAACTATGATTATTTACTGGTTGAAGCTTATCTGATACCCTACCGAGAAATGCTTGAAAAGGTTTTTCAATCATCCAAAGATGCCGGGCTTGAAATTGTCATGGATTTCTCGAGTTTTGGTACGGTTGAGGAAAACAAGGAATATCTTGATTATGTGGTGGGTAAATATGTGGATATTGTACTGGCCAATGAAGATGAAGCCCGGATTTTCACCGGAAAAGAAAATCCCCGGGAAGCCCTGAGAGAAATCGCCAAACAGTGCAGGATTGCGGTGGTAAAATGCGGGGAAAGTGGATCTTTCATCCAGCATGAATCCCAACAATACCGAATAGAGCCAATTTCAATTCAGGCCCTTGATACCACCGGAGCGGGTGATCTGTATACGGCGGGTTTTATGTATGGTCTCATGAACGGTTATTCGGTGGAGATATCCGGAAAAATGGGAGCCTGTGTGGGTGGAAAAGTGGTTGAGGTGATCGGGGCAAAAATGAATGATCAAAAATGGAACGAAGTGAGTGGTTTGATTCAGAGTTGCGTACCTTTTTGACCCGTGGCATAAAAAAAACTTTATTGGGGCCATAGTTTAATGGGAGAACATAGCCTTCGCAAGGCTAAGATGGCGGTTCGACTCCGCTTGGCTCCATTATACCTTAAATACAGTATTAAAATCCGAAACACGAAGCACAAAATCCGAAACAAGCACGAATGAATTTACAATTTGTATGATAAATTCGGGTCATTATTTTCCCCTAGCAAAAAAATAAATAGCTGGTGGATTTTAAAAAAATGGTCACTGTCCCTATTTTAGATTGTCACAAGGTTTTCCACCCTGGGTAGATAGACATAGAATTCTGATCCCTTTCCAGGAGTACTTTGTACTGTGATTGTACCCCCATGACTTCTCACAATATTGTTTACAATACTTAATCCCAGTCCGGTGCCGGCTCCCTTTTCCTTGGTGGTAAAAAAGGGATCAAATATCTTTTTCAACATTTCTGACGGCATTCCCCGACCCGTATCACTCACATTCAACATTATGTATGAACCCGGGTTAATTTTAGGGTGTTTTTTACCTTTCTGGTGTTGAACATCAACGGTGGATAAACTTATTTTCAGAATCCCTCCTTTATCCCTCATGGCATAGGCTGCATTGACACAAAGATTCAGTAAAACTTGTTGTATCTGAGTGGGATTCCCTTTTATATTTACTGAATCGGAGTTAATCTGTTGATGAATTTCTATAGTACTTGGAAGAGACGCTCTAATTAATTTAATTGAATCGGAAACTATCTTATTGGCTGAAAAAATTTGCAGTTCCTCATCGAACTTACGGCCGAATTTCAGAATCTGGTTTATGAGATCTTTTGCCAATTCTCCGGCATTGAGAACCTTTTTGAGATCTTGTTCAATTTTTGAGCCTACAGGCAAATCCAGCAGAGCCAACTCTGTATACCCCATCATAGATGTAAGGATATTATAAAAATCATGGGCTACTCCTCCGGATAATATTCCGATTGTCTCCATTTTTTTTGTATGTATCAGGGAATTTTCCAGTTTTTTTCGTAGATTTATCTCATCCTGCAGCTGAACAATAGTAGAATGTAATTTTCTGCTCTCTTCTGAAACTTTCTGTCTTCCTTCTCGTTCTTTATTCAGAGAACGATCCAGTTTGTTTAGCAGGAATCCGATAGGAATACTGGCCCCCAGTGTCAGGATTGAAATATTAACCACAAACATCACCCACTTGTTAAAAGCAATATCATATAATCGCTAAGATCCATACTGCGCCTTAACCTGTTGTAAACATTTCGTTCATCTCTATTATGTCTATTTCCTTCAATTACCTGATGCCCCATTCTCTCTAAAACATTTTTTAAT
>DAOVIP010000170.1 GCA_030671465.1 Candidatus Aminicenantota bacterium
ATGCAGCCAAACTTGCAGCCAAGAAGCTGCGAGATAAAATATTTGAACACGCCGAATATCTCTACCCCAAACTACTTGCTAAAAATTTACAAAAATTTCAAAATAAGAATCCAGATTACAAACCACCTGATTTTGATACTAAAAATGCCATAAAAAAAGAAAATTTTGATCTAGTTAATGGTTTTGTCTTTCTAAAAAATATTCCCTCGGAACCTTGGATGAAAATTGAATTGGGAAGTCTGTTAAGGGCTATTCAT
Source organism: Candidatus Aminicenantota bacterium (assembly GCA_030671465.1). Taxonomy (GTDB): domain Bacteria; phylum Acidobacteriota; class Aminicenantia; order UBA2199; family UBA2199; genus CAZOWT01. The sequence continues at coordinate 258 of DAOVIP010000170.1, forward strand.
TTCCGTGAGCAAGGACAGATGCTTACCACTGAAGTTTTTTATGACCCACCTAATGAATTGCCTGATTTTGAAAAAGGGCAAGGTAATATATCCTCAACTTATGCCTACGGTACCCAAGGGGTAGAAGTTGAAGTGGATACAGAGACCGGTGAAATAAAAATTCTACGGATGGTAGCAGCCCATGATGTGGGCAAGGTTCTGAATCCTCCGGCACTCAAGGGACAAATATATGGGGCAATTGCTCAGGGAGTTGGGTATGCCCTGTATGAAGAAGTTCAAACCATGAAGGGAAAGATTCTTAATCCCAATTTTCGGGACTACAAGATTCCAACCATTCATGAGATGAACTTTCCAATTGAGCTTGATTTCATCGAGACAAATGATACATTCGGTCCCTTTGGTGCCAAAGGTGTTGCCGAATCTGGTTTAGTGCCTACTGCCCCCGCTATTGCTAATGCTATTTACAACGCTGTTGGTGTTCGAATCCGAGACCTACCCATAACCCCAGAAAAAATTCTGGAATCGTTGAAAAAAATTAAAAGGAAAAAATAGTGAGATGATCTTTTTATTGTCAGGTCCGATTCATTCCGGTAAAACCAGTCTTATTAAAGTAATAATAAAGGAATTACAATCAGTGAATATTAAGCTGGATGGTTTCATTAGTAATCCGATATTCAAAAATAGTGAAATTATCGGTTATGATTTACTTGATTTGAAAAAAGAAAAACCTTTACCTTTTATTGTTAAATTTGGAGAAAACAGCTGGCAAAAAATCGGTTCGTTTTTTTTTATTCCGGAAGGACTGAAGGAGGCCAATAAGATTATCCTGCGCGGTAAAGATGCCGATATTCTCATTATTGATGAAATCGGACCACTGGAACTGAGTGGTCAAGGAGTCTGGCCTTCTTTGAAAAAGGTTATTTCTCCAGCAGTGACAAGACTTCTTCTGGTGGTTAGGGAAAATTTAATTGAAAATTTCAGGGAATTGCTGGGAAATGGTCGGATGAAAATTTTTAATATAGAAAACAAAGAAGTTGCCGGTCATATAATTGAAGACATTATCACTAACCTAAAATCCAGAGACATATGAAAAATATTTATTTTGATCTTTTTTATTTACTTGATAAAAATAGAAATCCCAGTCTGGCTACTATAATAAAGACAGAAGGTTCGAGTCCACAGGTGCCAGGTGCGTCGGCTTTGTTTTCTAATAAGAAACTCGTTTCCGGGACTCTGGGTGGTGGTTTATTAGAAGCCGAGGCACATAAAAAGTCAATTGAGGCTCGAAAGAATAGAAAGTCACTTCTATGGGAATTTAAATTAGAAGATGATATGAACTCAGAAGATGGGGCTATTTGCGGAGGCAAGATTAAAATATTAATAGAAGCTTGTCCGGAGAACAATATTGAGATATTCAGAAAGGTTTTTCAAGCCTTGAGACAACGAAAGAGTGGCATATTAACTGCTTTTATTAACATAATTTCCAAAGAAAAAGTGACTGTTTCTCGATCATGGCTTGAAGGAGTAGATGAATCATTACCTGTTATCGGAAAAACTCCGGCTGATCTCGGAAAGGAAATTGCAGAAAGACTATCAGAGAGAAAACCATGCTTGTATAAATTAGATGAAAAAATGTTAAATGTTAGGGCCAAAGAGGGCTGGCTTTTTTTAGAACCTATTTCCCCATTTCCTCAACTGTATATTATTGGAGCCGGCCACATTGGTCAGGTTGTTTCCCGGCTGGCAAGTATGTTAAGCTTTGAAGTAACAGTGATTGATGACAGACCTGAATTTGCCAATAAACAAAGACTTCCTGATGCCGATCATATAATTGCCGATGATATAAAAAAAACATTGAAAGGTTTGTCTGTCTCTTCAGATAGATATTTTGTTATTGTTAGCCGAGGACACCAGCATGATGCCAATGCCCTTCGGGAAATAATAAATTCCCGGGCTGCCTATATCGGCATGATTGGCAGTAAACGAAAAGTACGCCTCATGAGGGAAGAATTTCTCAAGCAGGGGTGGGCTACCGCTCATCAGTTTGATTCTGTCTACACCCCTATTGGAATCGATATTAATTCAAAAACTGTAGAAGAAATTGGAATTAGTATTGCCGCCCAGCTTGTTCAGGTGCGCAGTGAAGTGGTAAAAAAAGCAAAAAGATCAGGATGATTTGGGCCATTATTTTAGCTGCCGGCGAATCTAAGAGAATGGGCCAGTCAAAACTCACTCTGCCTTTTGGCAGGAAATCTATAATTGAAAACGTAGTTGAAAATGCCGGTGAATCAAAAGTTCAACAGGTTTTGATTGTCCTCGGATCGAACAGGAGGGAAATTGAGAAAAAAATCTCAAGGTTTCCAGTCAGAATTATTGAAAATCCTGATTACAGTCAAGGTATGCATACATCTATCCAATGTGCAATCAGAGATGTGCCTATAAATATTAAGGCAGTGTTAATAATGCTGGGAGATCAACCATCTGTTTCCAGCACTGATATTAATAATCTTATTGAAGAATATCTTAAATCAAAAAAGGGAATTGTCCTGCCTGTCTTCAAAGGGAAACGAGGGCATCCAGTTTTGATTGATTTGAAATACAGAAATGAAATTAATAATCTAAATCCCGACATCGGTCTCCGGGAAATCATCCGTAATCATCCAGAGGATATCAGAGAGATAAAGTCACAAACTTCATCCATACTTCAGGATATAGACAACCCTGATGATTACAATAGAGAGTCAAAAAAGATTTAAATCTTCCTGATAATAACAAGAATTAATATGCCAAGAATAATTGGGGTTGAGGATACCAGATGATTGAATATTTTTCTCTGGTTAACCTTGTCTAATTGGTTTTCTAATCGTTTGATTTTTGTTCCTAACGAATATCCCAGGGGGATAGTCAGGAAAGACAGAAAAATCGCTACTGGAGCATAGTAGAGGGAAAGCGGATAAACGGTGTGAGGCAAGGTACAGGCGGGAATACCGGTGACAAATTTTACCAATGGAAAGAGATTTACAGCCAATAGGGCTGCCAAACCTCCCATGACAGCTTGTCCTCCTTTTTTCTGCTCAAGTTCTTTATTAAATACTGCAATTATAATAATAAAAGCCATTCCTTCGGCAAAAAAAGTGAAAACCGGATTGGCTACTGCTTTGTGAAGAATGGGCAATGAAAGTAGCAGGGCGTCAAACATTTTAAAGAGACTGGTTATTATTATCATCAGAAAGACAGCCAGTGAATTTCTGGTCAAAGACCAGCAGGCAGCCATAAAAAAGAAAGCAACTCCTGTCATTATGGAACCGGATAACATGTGGGCACAGGATTTTATTCCTAAACCCAGGGCGGTTTCTGAAAGGCCCCACACAGCCCCAAGTAAGAATATATAACCTAATTGAGATTTGGGAAGATTTTTAATCATTGAAAAACATTCTCCTGCTTGAATTAATATTCACAATTATTTAAATTATAGTTTGTTGCCATTTAATTTACAATAATTATCAATTAAGATAATTGTTTTTCAAAAAAATAACTTTAAATTCTTTAACATTAAATTTGATATAAAAATCTCATTTATTGCATGAATTAAGGGGAGTGGTCAGCCGTATCGGTAGTAGATGCCAAATCCCGGTTCCGGATATTTCCAGGTAACTGCCTTCTTTGGACAGATAATCTTGCAAGTTCCACATTCAAGACAACCAGTATGATCTACTTTTAATTTTCCTGATTCTGGCTCGATGGTGTAAAGATGAGCCGGGCAGGATATTACACAAATTTTTGTCTCACAATTTTTGCAGGCCTCCTCATCTAACTGAATATGGCTGTCTTTATGATGCTTAATTGAACATAAAGCAACTTTATCCTCAATTTTCATGATCCCATCCTTATTAACCGCCATATATCCCTTAAACCTCGCCATCCGAAAACTTTAAATATTAATTTCCTTACCATCTTTCCAAAAGATGTGCTCTTCCCTTCAGAATTTACCAGGAACATCTCCTGGGTCAGCCGAACCATTCGGTGTGGATAGCGGTTATACAAACGTTGTAAAGCCAGCAAATCAGATGCCTTTTTATATCGTTTCATCTGATTTATGATAAAACTTTTTTTCAAGATCTGTTGATAATGGCTCAGACATACCTCCGAACTAAAGTCTTTTTTTGCAGCCTCTTTTATACTCTTTGCAGCCAATACACCGGAGGCTAAAGCCAGATCCATACCTCGAAGTGTGCTACCTGTATTCAGAACAAAACCCGCTGCATCACCAACCAACAATAAACCCGGAATTCCAGGTTTTGGAAGATTCTTAAAACCTCCTTCTGGTATTAAATGGGCACCATACTCAACAGTCTTTCCACCTGAAAGCAATGGCGCAACATCAGGGCGAGATTTAAAAGCCTCTAAAAGTTCCCAGATCTCTTTTTCAGATTTCCAATCCTGAATAGCCTCTATATGAACCACAATCCCGATTGAAAGGCTATTAGAATTTGTATAGATAAAACCACCTCCCGGAAGGCCCTGGGTAATCTTGCCGACGAACATTCTACTGGCTCCCAAACCTGAAGGAAGGTTAAAACGATCCTCAATAATAGCACTATCCAGCTGGATGATTTCTTTTATCCCTAAACCATATAGACGGGTCAGATGTTCCGGTCTCAATCCAGTTTCCTGAGCTAAAAAAGAAAGAACTCCATCAGCAAGCACAATCATCCTGGAATTCAACACCTCGGATCCTATTTTCACTCCAATAACTTTCCCATTTTTCCATATCAGCTCATCTACTTTTTGCTGAGGCAGTATCAGAGCTCCTTTTTCAGATACCTTTTCAGCCAGATGTTTAACCAGAGGATTCATGAGCACAGTTACAGAATTTGGGAATCCA
>DAOVIP010000168.1 GCA_030671465.1 Candidatus Aminicenantota bacterium
ATTGAACAAAACAAAAAACAGTAAACTGCCCATCATTTCGGCTTCCATTGAAATGTTACACCTTTCCAGTTTAATTCATGATGATATTGTGGATAATTCAAAATTGAGAAGAGGGGTAAAAACGCTGAATGTAAATTTGGGTAATTATATCTCGGTACTTGGCGGAGATTTTTTGTTCATCAGGTCTCTTAATTTTTTAAACCGTATTGAGAAGAAATATTTAATAGATATTGTGTTAATAGCTGCCAGTTGCATGATCGAGGGGCAGATATTGGAAGTCGATAATAATTTCAATTACGATCTAAGTCCGAAGACTTACTATACGATTGTGAAGAAAAAAACCTCAGCCCTATTTGCCGGAATTGCCGAAGTAATTCCGGCTTTAAATGAAGATTCCATCTCGAGAAAAAAAGATTTTTATCAATTTGGTTTGAATTTCGGAACCATGTTCCAGGTCCGGGATGACATGCTGGATATTTTTTCCAACAATACAGGGAAAGATCGCTTCAGAGATCTTAAAGAGGGAAAAATCACTTTGCCCTATATTTTTTTGTTAAAAGAAAAAAAGGAGGAAGTAAAAAGACTCATAAAAAGTGGCAATTATAAGAAGTTATTAGCCCTTTTTTATGAGTTTAATATCAAAGAATTTTGTTACCAACAGATAAACGAATATCATCAGAATTGTATTGATTTTTTATCTGATTTTCCCGGTTCTCTATACAAAGATTTGCTAATTGAACTTCTGGAATTCACAAAATCACGTGATTATTAAATTTATCCAAATTCAGGTATGAGAGGGTGAATTATTGGATTATTTGGAAATCGAAATTAAAATAAAAATTGACCGAATTAAAGATATTAGCAAGCAACTTGAGTTTCTGAAATTTCACTTGAGTGACGAGGAATATTTTGAATTCAATATTGTTTTTGATACCCCTGATCACCAATTAAGAAAAACTGGTTTATTATTAAGGCTGCGGCAAAAAAATGAAACCAGTATTCTCACTTTAAAAAAATCGATCTTTAAGGGCCAGACAAATTCTGAATACAAAATCAGAGAAGAAATTGAATGTGGTGTCTTGAATTTTGAAAATATCAAAAAAATTCTTTTTTCACTTGGATATAAAATTCATTTTATTTATGAAAAATACCGGGCAATATATCGGAAAGATAATATTATTGTCACCATTGATCGTACACCAATTGGAAATTTTATTGAAATAGAAGGTGAAAAAGAATGCATTGATGAAGTGGCACGATCATTGGGTTATGAGAAAAAGGATTATATTAAAGATAGTTATTATAAACTCTTTAGAAAAAAGAACCAGACTGGCCATATGGTATTTAAATGAAATGACGAAATTTTTTTTGTTGGCAGCCGGATTGGGCAAAAGAGCTTGGCCTCTATCCTTGATTGAACCCAAACCCCTTTTTCCTCTTGATGGGACCCCGTTAATTAAATTGATATTGGATCAACTCGCTCAAAAAGGTGTTGATCAGGGTTTTATTAATCTTCATCATAAAGCTGAAAGTATTGCTGAATTTCTGAAGGGATATGACAGTATCACTTTTTTTCATGAAGCCAACCTTTCTGGAAGCAAAATCTTAAATAAGGCTGCTGAGTTTCTGGAAGAGGATTATTTATTGATTATCAATGGTGATGTGTTTCTGGACATTCCCCTTGATTGCCTAATTGAAAAGCTTGACCAATCTAAATCGGATGGTGTTTTACTGGTAAGAGAAGATAAAACCAAGATGTATTCTTCTTTGAAATGTGAACAGGATTGTTACAAGGGGGTAGAATCCTATCCCTCTGCCGGATTGATGTATGCAGGTGTGGCACTTTTGAAAAATTCAATAATCAGTAGAATCTATGAGCAAAATTTTTTTCAAACTCTGGGGAAATACAATTTTGATACCCGGGTATTGATTTATGAAGGCCTCTGGTTGGATATCGGGGATCCCCGTTCTTATTTTCAATCAAACTTTCTTTATAAAAAACATGTAAATAAAAATCATGATCTTAATTCTCTTTCAGAACAGGTTTTGATATCTCCTGATTCCATAGTTAAACATACGATTATATGGGGAAATACACGGATTCTGAACAAAACCCGGATTTCCCATTCCATCATTACCGGAAATATGACCTTGGATCAATTGAATTACCAACATAAAATTATTACTGGCCAAGAGGTTTACAATTTCTAGGATATTGTTTGGATGAATGAATCAATTCTATTCACTCAATATTAAATTTGATTTCGAAACAGCATATTTCAATGCCGGACAAACGTGTTTGGTTTTTTTTATGAGCAGAAAGGATTTGATTTGCTGCTGTTATTTTGAATCGGTTTTAAGTATTTCCAGCAATTCGATTTCAAATATCAGGGTTGAATTCGGCCCGATCACATTACCGGCGCCTCTTTCTCCATAGGCTAGTTCGGATGGGACAAAGACAACATATTTTGCCCCCGTATTCATGAGTTGTAGGGATTCAGTCCATCCTGGAATCACCTGATCCAACCTGAAAGTGGTTGGTTCCCCGCGTTTATAAGAGCTGTCGAATTCCTTACCATCGATGAATTTGCCACGGTAATGAACTCTGACTCTGTCGGTTGCCACTGGATTTGCTCCTTTTCCCTGATTAATGATTTTATATTGCAATCCGCTCGCCGTGACCTTAACACCTTTTTCCTTGGCATTTTTTTCAAGAAATTGGGTCCCTATTTTTTTATTTTGTTCAGCCATGGTCTTTTGCTCCTCTTTCTTTTGTTCAGCTACCTGTTCTTGTAACTTCATTAGAGTGTCAGAGATTTCCTTCATGGAAATCTGAGGGTCTTTTTGATTTATGGCATCAATAATTCCCTGAATTAGGGTGTCTTGATAGATTTTTTCATAAATCTCCTTGAAGTTTTTCCCCATATTGTACCCCATGGAATAACTGGTTGTTTTTTCCGGAGTATCCAGTGAGATGTCTTGACCGGGTTTGATTTCTGACTTGTTTGAAGGGCTGCTTTTTGTACAAGTTATGTTTAATAACAATAAGATGAAAATAATTACAACCATTGTTTTGTTCATCATTCACTCCTTGGATCAATTATAATGATACTATAACAGACAATTAACCCAAAAGCAACCGGTTATAAAATTGGAAAAAATGGCCGGGTTAGAACCTTTTAATTTAATTTTCGTATTTATATTTTGTAATGCTTTATTTAAGGTATCGACATTCAGGTAATATAAACGTCGGAGGATTTATATGAGAAAAGTCATGTGTATGGTATCGTTGGTTTTGATTGTTAATGCTTTTTTGCTTCCAGCTGATCAATTAAAAAAAGAACTCTCATTGAAAGAAGCCATAGTATTTGCATTGAAGAATAATTTAAATTTACAGGTGGAGATGACCAATACTGAATATTATTGGTATGCATTGAAAATAAATAAATCAATTTTTATTCCAACTCTTGAAATCAGTGGCAGCAGTTCTGAATACAATTCGCCATCCACCAATGCATTTTCCGGCGCAGATATTGATACCAGAGAAACCTCATCACTTGATTTTAAACTCTCTCAACCCCTGATGCTGGGTGGTACGCTTGAATTCAGTCTGGACAATAGAAGAACCGAAACCAACAGCATTTTCAGTACCATCAATCCCTCTCTCACTACCTTAATGACTTTCTCGATTTCCCAGCCCCTGTTAAAAAACTTTGGTTTATTGGCCACCCAGAAGGATATTTACATTGCGGCCAATGAATATAATAAATACAAGCATCAATTGAGACAGTCCATTATAGATTTGGTTTATAGTGTGGAAGAAGCTTACTGGAACCTGGTTTATGCTTACCAGAATCTTGAGGCAACCAAAATGTCTCTTCAGCGTTCAAAAGATCTTCTTCGTCAAAATGAGATCAAAGTGAAGGTTGGAATAGCAGCCAAGATTGATATCCTGGAAGCACAGGCGGAAGTAGCTTCCTATGAAAGTCAGCTGATTCAGGCCGAAAAAACCATTCAGACCACTGAAGAAAACCTTAAAAAAATATTAAACATGAGTAAAATTACAGATATTCTGCTTCCGTCTAACAAACCGGAAGTAAAAAAAATAAGCACTGACTTTGACAGTTTCTTACTGGAAGCGCTTCAAAAGAGGCCTGATATTGAGAGAACCAGACTTGATTTAAAAAACTATAATATTTACGTTAAGTATTATCGAAATCAACTGCTTCCCAATCTTGAGTTAACCGCCTCATATTATACAACCGGTCAGGGTGGTGATCAGCTTATTTTTGATATTCATCCCTTTTATGGCGGTGAAATTATTGGTGTGATTACCAAAGATATCTGGAAAACCTGGCAGGATAACATGTCAAATCTATATCAAAATTACTCGGTAGGACTTCGTTTGTCCATCCCGCTGAGCCTTTCCAAAGAAAAAGCCCAGTTGGCTCAGGCCCGAATTAATCTGAAAAAAGCATTTCTGGAATTGAAAAATGTTGAAAATACCATTTATTCAGAAGTGAAAGATGTCATGAAAGAAATTGAATCAAATTTGAAATTGGTTGAAGCCAATAAAATTGCTCTGCAACTGGAAGAGCAAAAGCTCAGGGCTGAAGAGAAGAAATTATCAGTAGGCCTTTCAACTAATTTTCAGGTTTTAAACTTTCAACGGGATTATGCCAACGCCCAGACCAATGCCCTGAAATCGACTATAGATTACAATCTTTCTATTGCCAAATTGAATAGAACCCTGGTGAGAACCTTTGAATACTATCATATTAAATTTAAAGAGTTTTTGAAAAAAAATTAAATTGAATTTACAGTTCCCTAACGCTAAATAGTCTATTGAGTGATTATTATCAAGAAATCCTTTTCCAAAACTAAGATTTTTGCTAAAATAAAGAAATGAAACTGTGTGTTATTTTGTTATTATGGCCATTTCTCTTTACCATGCTCATTGCTCAGCAAGATGATTTTTTATTACAGCGAAAAAATATGTTGGAGAACCAGATTTTGGCCAGGGGCATAACCGAAAAAAATATACTCAATGCTTTTATGAAGGTGAAAAGACATTTGTTTGTAAGTCCAGGATTGAAAGACAAGGCGTATGAAGATTTTCCTCTGGCAATTGGCGAGGGTCAAACCATTAACGAACCCTATATCGTTGCTATCATCACCTATGC
>DAOVIP010000086.1 GCA_030671465.1 Candidatus Aminicenantota bacterium
ACGGTTTTTCGTTTAACCGGACTGCTTTCATTGTTGTTGCAGCTACATAACCCCATAAAAATCAATACCCAAACAATTAATATTTTTCTCATTAACATGATTCCCATATACCTATACGTTTGAAGAGATACAATTATTTACAAAATAAACGATATATTTCCAAGAATTGTCACGGTCTAAATCATTTCCTGTATTTACTGAGAAATGCCTTGGCAATCTTTACAGTTTTGGGACTTTCACACTCAGTCAAGTTTTCAACAAAACCCAGTATTTTACCCGGACCGCTGCCAGATTTGACTGGTTTTGGGCATGGAATTCAATGGATATTGCATTTTATGATTATGGTATAATACCGCAGGAAATACCATGAATTCCAATATAAAATACCTGCCCGGATATCTGCAAACCCATGAAAAGGGGCTCCTTAAAAAGAGGACTGACCAATTGTACTTCTTGCTTGAATCCTGTGAACTATGTGCCCGTAAATGCAGGGTAAACCGTATTGAAGGTGAATTGGGTTACTGCAAATCAGGAAAAGAATTAAAAATATCCAGTTATGGCCCACATTTTGGCGAGGAACAGCCTTTGGTGGGGCCGAAAGAGGGCGGACTGTTAATGGCAAATATACCGGGAATATCAAAGAGCGGAGGATCCGGAACCATTTTCCTTACGGGCTGCAATTTGTTATGTGTTTTCTGCCAGAATTATAATATCAGCCACCTGGGAGAGGGCCATTCAATATCAAGTGAGAAACTGGCCGAAATCATGCTGCATCTTCAGGATTCCGGTTGTCATAACATCAATTTTGTGACTCCCACCCACTTTACTCCCCAGATACTGAAATCTCTGCAAATTGCGGTTGCCAGTGGATTGAGATTACCCATAGTGTGGAACTGCGGTGGATATGAAAATCCGGAAATCATCACACAACTTCAGGGTATTGTTGATATATATATGCCGGATTTTAAATTCGGCAATTCCAGCCCGGCAACAAAATTCTGCGATGCACCGGATTATTTTGAACAGTGTAGTGAGGCTGTTAAGGAGATGCACCGGCAGGTTGGAGATTTGAAAATGACTGAAGAGGGTATTGCCATCCGGGGACTCTTGATCAGACACCTGGTTATGCCCAATGACCTGGCCGGAAGTGAAAAAATTTTAAAATTTATTGCCAGTGAGATTTCTACCTACAGTTATGTAAATATTATGTCCCAGTACAGACCGCAGAGTGAAGCATATCAATACTCCGGATTAAACCGTTGTCCTACCGGAGAAGAGTATCTCCAGGTTATTCAATTGGCCCGCAAACTGGGATTGAGCCGCGGATTTCAGTACAAACACCTGAATCGACTTTAAAACCGTTATCAAACAGAAGTTAATAAAAATTCAAATCTATATTTCCTTCAGCGCCTCGGCGAAACCGGAAAAATAATCACTGTTGGGGAAAATACTCTCAAAAATAAGCGGGGCGATCGCCAGGGTATCCTCGGCTGACAGGCAGTATTCCATCTTTTGAAAACGGCTGCGGTATTCGGCGACGTCCTCCCCGCGGGAGCGGTTGTGGATTACTACATCGGCCAGTATCCGGCTCAGTTCATCAAAATCGCCTTCCTTCATGCCGAACCGGGTCATTTCCGAAACCCCCATTCGGATACCGCTGGGATGATAGAAGGTTTCATCATCCGGCAGGGCCTGGTAATTGGTCACGATGTTATTCTTCTCCAGCCGGTTGGCGATTTCTTTTCCATCTCCGTGATCCGATACCCGTAACACCACCTGATGGGTTGTGGTGAAACCATCATCTTCACCACCCTCTACCGCAATACCGTTTTGGACCAGAGCAGCTGCAAAGGCCCGGGCATTGGAAACAACCTGTTTCTGGTACTGGTCTTTAAAATGGTTCATCTCCATGGTGGCAACCAGAAAAGCCAGCAGGGTTCCCAGGTGATGATTGCTGGTAGAGCCGGGGAAGGCCCGGGAATTTATTTCCAGCCAGAGTTTCCGCAAAGGACTCTCCCTGTCCATATTGGAAACAATGACACCCCTTTGGGGCCCGAAAAAAGTCTTATGGGTGGAGCCGGTGACCAGGTCAGCCCCTTCGGTTAGCGGATCCTGGAAATGGGGACCCAGAATGCCCATCACATGGGCGGCATCATACATGATGACCGGCCGGTAGCCATCGGTGTTCTGAACCAGGTCATGCAGTTGGGCAATGGGCTCCGGGTGCAAAAACATGCTTTTCCCGAATACCACCAGCGGCGGCCGGTGCTGGTCCACCAGATCCAGCATCCGGTCGGCGTCTATCTTATAGGGATTGTTTTCAACCAGGGGAAAATTAACCACATCTCCTTCCACATAATTGAACAGGGCTCCAAAAGGCTGGGCACTCAGGTGTCCGCCGTAATTCAGGTGGTTGTTCATAACGGTCGCCATTCGAGCCGTATCGGTTAAGCGGGGAAATCCTTCCTTGGCACGGCCCAGAAATTTAACCATGGCTTTAAATACCACTTCGTTGGCCATCTGGCCGCTGATGGGGCGGGCCTCCACTTCAGAAGCACGGATATATTTGCCAAACTCCTTTTTCAGTTTTTCCTCGACCTCAAATATCAGATCAGTTCCCTGATAGTAGTAAATTTGATTGCCTTTCAGGACACCGGCATCGCTCAGGGCTTCCCGCTCTTTTTTCATGGCAGTTTTATGCTCGGCATAGCGACCCGATGGATCACTGATCTCACAGAGTTTTACCAGTAGAGTGGGTGTATTTTCTGAAGGAATCAGATTGAAACACCTCCTCTGGCGCCAGAGATTGTTTTCCACCACTTTTTGACCCAACTCTTGAAAGCTTTTTTTCAATTCATTCATTTTGCTTCTCCATTTCATCTATTTAAAAAAACCAATATAAACCAAAAAACGGTACATTGCATCACCCGAACTATTATTTTTCGGACATGACATTTCCCGGAGGCGTATCAGGTGAAAATTGTTTATTCCAGCAGGTTACCCTTTCAATAAAATCTCTTTAATTTTTTTAGTATAGGCAATACTCGTCGGGTCATTGGCGATCAACTCGATTTTTTCGGGGTGTGAAATTCCAATACCCAGCCGGGCGGCCCGCTCGATCTGTTCCTGTTCGAATATTTTTTTCTCCATGATTGCAGAATTGGAACCCAGTTCTTTTAGAATCGCCACTCCCACCGCATCCATGGCCACCCGATCAGAACCGGCCAGGAATACATTCGCCTGCTTGCGGGTGCCGGTCATTGGTCCGCCATCAACAAATGCTTCAACACCGTCCATGATTAGAAGCTTGGGCTGGAAGGGCTGATTTAATTCGGCAATCATTGATCTCATCTTCGGTGATGAATGGAGTTCTCTCATTAGTCTTTTAGGAACCATACCAACGGTTAATTTCAATGAAAGCGTGAAAATCCCGCCATACTGGTGGGTTTTGAGACAATGAGTGGCAACCAGATACGGGGAATTCACAGCAGGACTGGCCAGGTAAAATCCATTTTTCCAGTGGCTTCTTTTGGGATTGAAATGAATCCATTCTTGCTCGGGCAATTCACTGAAATTCCTCACTTTAAATCCCAGTTTCTCAGACATCCGGATTATTCCTTTATTTTTCAACACCTCACCCGTTGGTTGAGGTCCACTTCTGTCTCCAACTGAGATGGATTGGCTTCCCCTTTCTTTAAATTCCCTGATGAGTTGATCCAGTGTTTCATTATGAGTAGAACCGGGGAAAGGATCTGCGGTGTTGAAGTTGGGTTTGATGAATACAGGCTTTCCCTGAGGAGAAGGAAAATCTATCATATTCAGGAGCTGATTAACCGCCAATTTTCGATTATCATGCTTAATAAGGGCAATTTTTGCATTGGTATTGCTTCTCTGACTGGGAACAAGAGATTTCGGGTTGGCAGAGAGCAACGCAGCACCTGCCAGTGTGGTTTTCATAAAGTTCCGTCTGTCCATGTTTTACCTCCAGCATATAACAATTGAAAATCAAAAACAGAAAAATTGTTTTTTTCCAATGACATTCTAAAAAAAACAAAAATATATATCAATACAAATAGCAGAAAATCTTGTACAACATGAAAAAAAGATTGACATTCATATCAATCGGGCTGAAATTCTCTACCGGCAGCGTTTCCAATCCGTACTGTGGTATAAGGATTCGAGCTCTTTCCAGAAATCATTCATGTCGCAGGTCATAATCACCAGGTCCTGGGCAGTTTCATCCTGGTCCTGAACATATTTGGGAATCAGGTGTTCTTCTTTAAAACCCAGTTTTTTCAAAATTTTAACGGCCCCGGTCTGGGGTTTCATCATCTTGGCAATCACTTTCTTCACATCGTGCTGGGCCGCTATCAGGTAAAGTTCACGGTTCATGATCAAACCCAGGCCCCTTCGCTGAAACGGACCGGATACGATTACCCTTAATTCGGCATGATGCTTATGCCAGTCATCGACATAAAGCTCCAGGGCCCCGCTGGCAATAATTTGATCGTCTTTTAATGCCACGATCCGAAAAAAATTACCGCTGCGGATCTGTTTGATTCTTTCCTTTATCAGATTATCATTGGTTACATTGATTCTCAGATATTTCCGGTCTTTCGGAGGCAGTGAACGAAAAAATTTCATATAATTTTCCAGATCATCCATGGTGATATTTCGAATGGTGATCTCAGTACCATCCCTTAGAATTTCCTTTTTATACATAACAATCACCTCCTTGTTAATCCACTTCAATATTGGATCAATTTGAAATGTTAAATTGCAACAAACAACAGAAAACCAGTCCCCAGTCTATAAAAAATATAATATGATAAACCCATACTGTCAACTTTTTTTCCTTCAACCTATTCGGGAAATTTTAAAACCGGGAGTCTGGATCTGATGATTTGCGGGTCTGGAGCCAGAAGGATGACCGGTGAGGAATCAGGAGGGCGTGACCCGACTGCTCAGTTCGTTGTGAATTTTAGCCACATCCCGGAATTTGGGATTTTTCTTCACGATTTCTCTTACAATACTCAGGGCGGCCTTGAAATCCTCTTTCATCTTAAAGGTGACCACCAGTTCATACTTGATGGCCAGATACTCTTCCTCCAACCGATCAGGCGCCTCGAGTGCTTTGTAAAGCCAGCTGACCGCATCATCATATATGCCCTTTTCTCTGAAACAGATTCCAAGCAGACCGGCTGAGTCAAAGTATTTCAGGGGATGTTTGGATGAGATCTGAAACTCATGAATGGCTTCTTCGATCAATCCCATCTCTTTATAGGCGATACCCAGATTATAACGGGTATCGTAATCTTCCTGTCCGATCTTTTCCTCTACCCCCCGCTTAAATTCATCGAAGATTTCCATCATGTTTTTCTCAACAGTGGAGGTTCTCTGTTTTTCAACTTCCTGCACCCAGAACGCAATGGAATCCAGCTCGTCCCTGGAAACCTTTTCTATCTCAAAAAAGTCATCATCATCCAGTAACAGCGCACCTTCGAAAATTTCATCTCCCCTGTCTAAAGCAATATCCGACTGATCCATGTCCTGAAAGGTTGAATCAATCTGGGCCTCGAATTCCGTTTTGGCAGATTTCTCGGTTGGGGCAGTCTTGCTGCCCTCTTTCAGAATGCTTTCAATATCCAGGAGTTCGCTCTCAACCGACTTTTCCTTTTCCTTACTCAATTCGACAAAACCGGGGCCGGGGGATTCTTTGGAAACGATCTTGTTGTCTTCACCCAGTTCGAACAAATCTTCACTGGATGATAAAAAACCGCTTTCTGTCGTTTCTTTGGACTCCACTGAAGGCGACTGAATGATCTCGTCCTTGTCGATTTTGAACAGAGGTAAATCATCCGCTTCTTCGGATTCATCCATTTCGATTTCAATATTGAGATCGTCAATAATCCTATGTTCGGGTTCTTTCACCTTAATATCTTCCTTACGGTCCAGTTTGTTTTCCGCCGTCATGCTTTTGGAATCTTCTTGCTCCTGAATCACCTGATTCTCTTCAACCAGGGACGATTTAATGTTAAAAAGATCATCGTGGCTTTCAAAAGATTCCTGGACCCCATCCATACGCACCTGCTTGAGTTTTTCCATCCTCTCAACCAGTCCCTGGTTATCGGGATAGGACTCCCTCAGTTTTTCAATCAGTTTTTCTGCGTCTCCAAAATAGCCATCATTGATATAAAAATCAAGTTCGGTAAAAACAGAGGAAAGGTTGGTTGAGTCCTCTTTTTCAGCCCCGCTGTCAGAGCCAGATTTCAAATCCTCAGGCTCGGGTTCAGGGGTTGCCGGTTTTTTTGTTCCCAGCATGCTGTCTTCCTCGGAAAGCACCAGTATATCCTTGAGATCATCCATTTCGTCCGGCATGCCAATCTCTTTCAGGCTGGGATCACTGATTTCGTTCATGTTGTCCTTCAAATCCTCTTTATCAAAAACAATATCAATACTGGTTTTTTCCTCCCCCGCATATTCAGCCAGTCTGACATCATCCGGTCTGAAGGTGTATAATTTTTCCAGCAATTTCTTAAACTCGTCTTGATTATTTTCCGATTTGTAGATTTTCAACAGCTCAATGCCCCCATCCATCAGGGAATCAATATCATTGGAAATCTGATAGACATCGAATAATTTCAAATGAACATCAATATTGTTGGGGAAGGTAGAGGCCGTCTTTTTCAAAATATCAATGGCTTTATCGTAATCGCTCTCGGTAATGGCTTCCTCGACCACCCTGAGGTTGAAATTGATAAGCTCCCTCTCACGTTCGCCCTCACTTTCCTCATCGTGCTGGTCAGCTCCCTTTCCGGTGATCCGGGCCAATTGCTCCTGATAGGTAAAAGAAGAATCGGATAGCTCAATAAGTTCTTCTAAGATTTTGATCAGTTCTTCTTTCATCTCCTTTTGCTCATAGACCGGAATCAGAGATTCGTAAAGGGCGATCAGATTGTTCTGCTTACCACTGATCTTGAAAATAGAGGCCAGTTTTTTCAGCGCCGGGATATAGGAGTTGTTGCTGGCGATAATAAAGCGAAGCAGTGAAGTGGCATCCTCGTATTTTTTTTCTTTAATATGGGTTTCCACCACCGGGAGAAACAATTCATAGGTTTTGTCATACTCATTTCGCTGCAAATAAACCCGTCCCAATTTCATGATAATTTCGGTTTCCTCGGTACTGAGTTCAGTGACTTTTTTGAATATTTTTTCGGCTTCACCACGATCACGGACTCGAGTACTTGATTTTAATAGCAAAGCTTTATCAAGAAGATACATTAAATTAATTTGTTTATTGTTTAACTGATTCTTCAATTGCTCCAATTGGTCCAACTCTGCATGTGCC
>DAOVIP010000045.1 GCA_030671465.1 Candidatus Aminicenantota bacterium
GCCTGGTCCGGCCTGGTGGTCAGTCTCCCGGTTCAGAATCAGCTGGGTCTACAGGCTGCCCGGCAATCATCAGCTGACAGCATACTGTTTTATCGGGAAGGAGTTTTTGGTACCGTATCGGTATCCATCAATCCCCGGAACATCAAAATCCTGAAAATCAACGGAGTGGGAGAAGTGCCCACCGATTATGACTCCATGCGGGCCTTCCGCATGCTGGCCTACCTGCCCTTCATGATCCATGACAATCCCCGCAGCTTGCTGTCCATCGCCTTCGGAGGTGGAATCACCTTCGGTTCTATTGCCAATACCCGGATACCCCGGATGAAATGCGTTGAAATCTGCAAAGATGTGCTGGACGCCACCCATCCGGCCTCCTTTGATTCCTGGGTACTGTATACCGAAGAGTTCTACCGCAGCTGTCGGAAAAAGTTGAACCCGGGCGGTATCATGGCCCAATGGATACCGCTACACGGGCTGTCGGTCAGCGACTATCAGAGTATTCTAAAAACCTTTGCCAGTGTGTTTGATTACACCCAGTTGTATTTGGCCAATGCCTACTCTATCATTATCGGATCCCGGAAACCCCTGGCCCTGAAACCGGAAAATTTCAGTAAATGGACAACACAGGAATCCCGTATTCGAAAAGAACTCCGGAATATTCATGTCACGACTCTGTCTGATCTGAACCATTGTCTGCTCCTGAGCGACTCTCCACTCCGTCAATTCGCTGCAACCGGAACCATATCCAGGGATGCTTTTTCTCCGCTGCAATTTGCCGAACTGCGCAGCCTGAATAGAGAAAACACCCTTGAGGACAACCTGTCGGCCCTGCTCAAATTCCGGCAGCAACACCATTTGAAAAACCCGAGACTTGATGCCTACCTGAATGCCCGGATTCTGGCCGAAAGGGGTGAAATCCCCCAGGTTCTGGAATTCATTGAAACCCTGGATGAAGGGGTAAAAAGTCCGGAAGTTCAGGAACTCAAGCACCGGATTTTATTGGAAATTGCCATCCAGAGAACACCGGATCTGCTCAGAAATAAAAATACCCCCACCATTATCGAAACCCTGAAAAGCTATTCCGAACGCTTCCCCAAGGAGGGATATTTTCAAAGCCTGTTAGGGTACGTCTATTTTAAGCAGGGTCAACACCAACAGGCCGGGGATATGATCCGGAAATCCATCCGGCTCTCCCCCTGGAACCGGTCAGTCCAGAAAATCGCTCTCAATGTACTCAGCTCTCTGAGTGATCACCCCGGAACCCTGGAAGCAGTTCAAAACCTACTGCGAATGGATCCCGGTCACCCGAAGTATAAAATTCTTCAGGCCGAGATCAAGGCGAAAACCGGGCGGCATTCAACTGGAAAGTAAACCGTTTTGATTTCGGTTCAAGGTTGTTTTTTTTCCAGATTGGCCAGAACTTTTTCTGACTCTTTTTTTACCCATACCAGCGGGTCATTCTTCAACCTGAGCAAAAACATCCGGGCCTGCTGGGGATCAAGCCGGGAAAGGGCATCGATGAGTTTCAGTTTGACCTCCACATTCTTATCATTCATCAGGTATTCGATCACATCCGGTAAATAATCACTCCGGCGGTTGCTCAGGATTTTGACAATAGCGGCCCGTACATACCACACCGCTCCCTTGATGGCCTCCACTAAACGGGCCTCATCCAGATTGTAATTGCTGTTCACTTCCTTGATCAGCTTCTCGCTCATGGCGGAATCGTTCAGACTCAGCAGGGAGATCAGTATTTCAGTACTAAAATCCGTTTTATCCTTGAGAATGGAGTTCAAATATTCCATCCGGGTTTCACCCCGTTCTTTCTTCAAGATTTCCGTGATTTTGATGATACCGCTATCTTGTTGTTCAATGGCTTCGCTGATGGCCTTCCGGGCGGCATTGGCCACCGAGCTGTCGGCATGGTATAAAAATTTGCGGTAAAAAAACTGGTCCCAGTACTTCAACTCCCTCAATACCTTGAGTGCACTGGCAGTTGTTTTTGATGACAGCTCCGACTGCAGAACGGTTTTCAGGAATTCAATCTTCTTTTCCCGGGGAAATGTAGTAAATTTTTCATCTTTGAGCAGGTGGATCTGTTTGGTGGGATTCAATCCCAGAAAATACTCCATTGATATTTCCATTAGATTTTTTTCAGCAAATGGCCCATTTTTTCTTTTTTGGTTTTCATGTACAGGAGGCTCTCTTCACTGGGTTCGATCTCCAGGGAAATTCTTTCCGCAATCTCCAGGCCATAACCGGACAGGGCAATGTATTTGGTGGGGTTGTTGGTGATCAGCCGTAACTTTTTTACGCCCAGGCTGCGTATGATCTGGGCCCCGATACCGTAATCCCTCTGGTCAACATCAAAACCCAGTTCCAGATTGGCTTCAACCGTATCCAGTCCGTGCTCTTGCAGCTTGTAGGCCCTTATCTTGCCCGGGAGCCCGATACCACGGCCCTCCTGATTAATCAGATACAGCAGGATACCGCGTTTTTCCCGTTCAATCATCTCCATGGCTCGGCTTAACTGGTTCCCGCAATCACATTTCAGGCTGCCAAAGGCATCACCGGTCAGACACTGGGAATGAACCCGGACCAGAACTGGATCATCACCACTGACATCCCCCTTGATCAGGGCCACATGGGTTTCCTGGTGGATCTGGTCCTCAAACACTTTTATGATAAAGGTTCCCCAGCGGGAGGGAAGAGTGGCCTCACTGACCTCCTCCACCAGAGTTTCTTTCTGAACCCGGTACTTGATGATTTCTTCCACGGTAATGATGGGTACATCAAATTTTTCATAAAACTCAATCAATTCGGGCATCCGAGCCATGGTGCCATCTTCTTTCATAATCTCACAGATAATTC
This sequence comes from Candidatus Aminicenantota bacterium, assembly GCA_030671465.1. GTDB lineage: Bacteria > Acidobacteriota > Aminicenantia > UBA2199 > UBA2199 > CAZOWT01. The sequence continues at coordinate 2,872 of DAOVIP010000045.1, forward strand.
CCGAGGGATACAAACCCGCAATCCGGGTCAGGTCCAGCGAGGCCTCGGTCTGGCCGGCCCTGATCAGCACCCCTCCCCGCTTGGCCCGCAGGGGAAAAATATGGCCGGGCTTGACCAGATCATCCGGCCGGGTCTCGGCATCAATGATACAACGGATGGTCTCGGCCCGGTCATAGGCGGAGATGCCGGTGGTAATGTTGTGGCGGGCATCCACGGAAATGGTAAAGGGGGTTTCAAAGCGAGAGGTATTTTTATCCACCATCAGGGGAAGTTGCAGTTCATTGCTCCGGTCCTCGGTCAGGGAAACACAGACCAGTCCCCGGGCATGTTTGCTCATGAAATTAATGGCTTCCGGGGTTACCTTTTCCGAGGCGATCATCAGATCGCCCTCGTTTTCCCGGTCCTCATCATCCACAATGATGATCATATTACCTTTTTTCAGGTAGGAAACCGCTTCCGGTACCGATATCAAATGTTTTTTCTTCATTTTTAACTCTTTAATGACCTCTGATTATATATGTATTTACCGATTAAATCAAGCTCCAGGTTGACCCGTTCCCCGATCCTCAGATACTTCAAATTAGTGATTTCCAGGGTATGGGGAATCACTTCCACCGAAAATGAGGAATCCCTGATTTCCGATACGGTCAAACTGATCCCGTTCAGAGCAACCGATCCCTTGTAAACCAGAAATGACTTCCACTCCGGTTTGTTGAAAGTAAAGGATAAACTCGACCGTTCTGCACTCTTATTGATGGACTTGGTCCTGACTGTCCCATCCAGGTGGCCGCTGACCAGGTGGCCGCTGACCAAGGTATTCAGGGTCAGGGGTAATTCGATATTCAGCATACTCCCAGAAGGAATATCGGAAAAATTGGCCAGGGCCAGGGTCTCCCGGCTCAGGTCAAAGGTATATTCCCGGGAATTGATCCCGGTAACGGTCAGACAGGCCCCGTTAATTGCCACCGAATCCCCCACCCTGACCTCACGGGGCAGCTGTATACTGACAGACAATTCCGGGAAATTCTTTTTCTTCAGAGCAATCAATTTTCCCATGCACAGAATAATGCCGGTAAACATCTTCAGCCTCCTGAAAATAGGGGATTTATACTTCCCCGGACCACATATCCGGAGCCCAAATTCATGATCCGGTGATGGATCAGGCGAATCGGCCCGGACAGGGACACACCGGAGGCAAACAGTTCAACCGAATCGCTGCCCCCGATAACCTTACTGGCCGTAAACAATATCAGTTCATCGGCCAGCTTTTTATTCAGAAACGAATTGATAACCTGGCCCCCTCCCTCGACCAAAACCGAGGCGATCCGGTAGCGGGCCAGTATCTTCAATACCCGGTTGAGATCAAGGACCTCGCCGTCACTCTTGATAAAATGGTGATTGTCAACCTTGGGGGTCCGGTTGGCAGCGGTTTGGGAACTGAACAGGATCAAAGGGAAACGCTGCTGCTGTCGGAAGATTTTTTGATTCAAATCCAGCTGGTTATACGTATCCAGTACCACCCGGTACAATCTTTTATCACCCCATCCCCTTTCCCGAATGGTCAGGCGGGGATCGTCAACCAAGACAGTCCTGCCCCCGACCAGAATGGCCGAAAACTCACTTCGCAGGCTCTGGGAAAATTTTCTCATTTCCAGATCGGTTATCCATTTGGAGCGATGATGCTTATCGGTCAGTTTCCCATCCAGAGAAACACCGGCCTTGAGGGTCACGTAGGGCCTTTTTCGATTCATAAATTTTAAATAGTGTCGGTTGACCCGGGCATAATATTTCTCCAGACACCCCGTTTCAATCCGGATGTCGTTTTTTTTCATCATCTCGATACCCTTCCCATTGACCCGGGGGTTGGGATCCTGAAGCGCAATTACCACCCGGCTGACCTTCTTCTGAATGATCAAATCGGTGCAGGGCGGATTGATGCCAAAATGACAGCAGGGTTCCAGGGGAACATACAGGGTAGTATGCTTCCGGGAAACGGACTTCAGGGCCATGGCTTCCGCATGGGGTGTGCCGAAACTCCGGTGGAAACCGGTCGAAATGATCTTCCCCCGATCAACCACCAGGGCCCCGACCAAAGGGTTGGGTTCGGTAAATCCCTTTCCCCTCAATCCCAGGTTGATGGCGGCTTTCATGAACCGGGTATCCATATCAGAAAATGCGTTCACACTACTCACCTAACAACGAATCGATGAAAGCCTGTTCCGAGAATTCCATGAGATCCTTTTCGGATTCGCCGAAACCCGCAAACTTTACCGGAATATTCAACTCATCCAGTATATTGATAATGGTTCCTCCCTTGGCCGTGCCATCGGCCTTGGCCAGAATGATACCACTGAGACCGGAAAAAAACTTGAACCGCCTGGCCTGATCCAGGGTATTCTGCCCCATGGTGGCATCCACAACCAGAAGCGTTTCGGCCGGTTGGGACGGGGAAAATTTCTTGATGACTTTGGTCAGTTTTTCCAGTTCTTTCATCAGATTATCCTTGGTTTGAACCCGTCCGGCCGTGTCGACAATCAGCATATCGTAATCCCGATTCATCAGCGAATTCATACTATTATACACCACCGAACCGGGATCTGCTCCCCGGTCCCCTCCGATAACCGGAATACCTAACTTTTCACCCCACATCACCAGCTGGGAACTGCCGGCAGCCCGGAAAGTATCGGCAGCGGAAAGCAAAATCTTCAACCCCCTCTGCCGGTAAAAAAGAGCCAGTTTGGCTGCGGTGGTGGTCTTGCCACTGCCATTCACACCGACAATCAATACCACATTCTTGGCATCGGGAAACTGAATGGCGGATGAGGAACCTTCTCCTCTTTTGGCTCTGGCCTCGGTAAAAATGTTTTTAAACTCTTCTTTCAGTACATCTATAAAATCATCTTTTTCAAAGGTCAATTTGATCCGCTTTTTGACCTGATTCAGCAGCCGCTCCACCCGGTCAGCAGATATATCCGATAATATCAACAGTTCTTCCAGTTCTTCAAAAATTTCCTCCCGGTTTTTTTTGGAACCGAGAATCTGAGAGATTTTCTTTTTTAATGATATTTTAAACATTTTTCTTTACATGTAATTATATCATTTTTAATGCTTCATTTTCAATAACCTGACATGTAATGTTCACAGATATTTCAAATAAAAAATGTCCCAATAAAATCATGAATTATGAATTATTTTATATATCCGGGTAATATTTATACACATTGAACATTCAACTTGTTTCCTTTTCTTTAATTAATTCGTACCGGAATAATTATAAATGGCTTATATTTATGGTAAAACAACTATATCTTCGAGGAATATTTGAATATAAAACATATTGGCATCAAAGTTGCAGTAATAAGCCGAGGGGTTATTATGAAAAAAAAACATGGTTTCAGTTTTCTTGAACTACTGATCGTCATTGGTTTTTTAGCCATACTGGTTTCCCTGGGATTGAGCGTCAGTTCCAAAAGCCGCAACCGGCTGAGCATCCGCAATGTTGCCCAGGAAATTTCCGGACAATTTTACAAAGTCAAACACCGTGCCATCAGGGAATTCAGAACAATTCGAATGAATTTTAGTTCCCACGGATACCAGTTTCAAATTCACGATGGCTCAAGCTGGAATGATCTCAATGATCCCGGTTTCGGTAGCAAAACCATCGGCGATGTGGTCACAATCAATTCCCCGCTTCCCGATTTTGCCATGAACCCCAAAGGTTTCCTTGTAAAACCTGTTGCACCCAACCAATTTGCAATCATGAGTACCCAGACCATCACGCTCACTTCACCCGGCAATCAAGGAACCGATACCATCACCATCAAAATCTATCCCTACGGAGGTATCCATGTCAGCAAAGTATTTCAATAAACAGGACGGATTTTCTTTTGTAGAAGTGCTGGTTGCAACCTCAATACTGGCATTTGTAGTAGTCGGTGTTTTAACCATGACCACGACTCACATCAAAATTAATTGCTTTGCCATTCACCATACCAGGGCAGTCCAGTTAGCCGAAGATGCAGTCGAAAGACTTCGGCGCATGGATTTTACCGCTGTCCAAACCTTCGGCACCGTAACCGAGGCCTACGGTTCCATTGAGAATTACTCTGATTTTACCAGAACCATATCTGCCACAATAATCGACGCCGATAACTACCGGATTACGGCCACAGTACGCTGGAGGAGCCAGGGAGTCGACTCCAGCCCCATCACATTTTCCATTATAAGGACACTATCATGAGAAACAACAGAGGATTTTCATTAGTGGAAATGCTGGTTTCATCAACCATATTGCTGATCATTATCATTTCCATCTATTTTCTGATCTCCACCACACAGACCATCCATCTGTCCGAAGGACGCAAACTGGATATGAACCAGGCTGCCCGTGCCTTCGAGCAAATGGTATGTGACAATATCCGGGGCGCAGGATCCATACTGTCCCTGCTTCACACCCCCACCTTTGTCGGATCTCCGGTTCCCTTTACCGGGATCTATCCCTTGAACAACACCTCCTTTCCGGACGGGATCATGCTGGCCTCGGGGGATCCCAAGGGAGTGACCGAAGCCACGGCTCCCTTTGTGGCCGGTTCCAGCCCCACCACCATCTCCGTCACCACGGTAGTGGATCCGGATGATGCCTTACTAACTGCCTGGCATAAAGATGATATCGGGATGATTGCCCGGGCCGAAGGGTATTATATGTTCAAGGTTACCGCCACGCCCGCCACCACCGATACTTCATTGACCATCCGCGCCACTCCGGTCTATTATTCCGGGCTGCTGAACACCACCAATTACAATGACCTGATTGATGAACACAACAGTGATGCCAACAAAAAGGGAAATGCCTACACTTACGCCACCGATAGCCCGGTCATCCGGCTGGAATACTTCAATATTTTTCTGACAAAAGTCGAAAACGGTGTCCGCATCCTGACCCTGACCACAGATACCGAGGGTGTGGGCGACATCCTCAATACCTCCATTACAGACACCCGGGGCGTTCCCATTTTCACTAATATCGAGGATATTCAATTTGAATATGTGACCAAAGACACTCCCCCGGAATTCTGGGCCTCTATCGCCACCATCGGGACCAGTTACAGCGATCCCTGTTCCTCGAGTGCCAGTGCCACCTGTACCAGTTTCATCAGCCAGTTTACCTCCCGCAACATATCGGCAGTAAGGGTCTATGTCCTCTTCAAAACCGAAGAGGAGGTTAACAAGCCCCAGGGTTCCGGAATCGAGTTTTCCAGGCCGGTCATGGGAGATATTGCTTCCGCTATCATTCCGGTGGGTCGCTTCCATTACAGCTACATGAGATACGAAGTGGCCACCCGCAATTACCTTATCTTGTATTAGGAGAATAACCATGAACATAAACGAGCAAAACGGTTCGGTGCTGATCCTGGTTCTGATAGGAACACTGATCATTTCCCTGTTAGGCGTCTTGGGCCTGGACCAGACCACAACCGAAATAGCCATTTCCACAAATTTCGTTGCCGATAAAACCGCCCTGTTCTGTGCGGAAACCGGCATTCAATTCGCGATCAATGAACTGAGAAATACAGTGGATCCGCTGACCGTCAAGGTCGATCTGAGCGAATCCGGTTCTCACTTCAGCAGGGCATTTAAATCCGCCACCGTAAAGACCGGGAGACTCACGGATTCCATTCCCCAGTATGTCAACGGATTTACAGCCTTTTCCCCGCCACCGCCGGCCGGGGTATCCATGGAGATCGGCGGCGAGGCAGCGGTCACCCTGACGGCCTGGGAGCTGATTGTCTCTTCCATCGTACTAAACGTATCCCGGGGCGAGGCCCGCAAACAGATCAATTCGGTCGTGGTTCTGCTGTCATCGGAATATTAGGGAGGAAAAAATGAAAAAAATTATTTTAATCCTGTTCGTTATATTAAGTTTCTGTTTTCTCATCAATGCCTGGGAAGACGAGGTGCTGTTTACCGGCGGCACCTATTCGATTCTGAAGCCCAATGTACTGATCATGCTGGACAACTCCGGTTCCATGAATACCATCATCTTTCACCCGGATTACAATAACAACACTACTTACAGTGGTTCTTGCTGGTATCGAGAGTTGGATGATCCTGAAATATGGACTTATAATGGTCATGCTGTAAAACTATACGGTGCAACAGTATCACCTCCCAGCGAGGACGTCCGCTATCCAGCCAATTACCTTAACTGGATATATTTTCATGCCACTTCCACCCAGCGGGATGAGGTCAGCCATTTTGCCGATTACGGTACCTTTGATGCCACTGACTTCACGGATCACGAAGACACCCGCGTACGGATCGAAGTGGCCCGGAAGGTCATGATCGAGGTGATCGGGGATATCTTCGAGGACTACGACGATGACCCCACCCCCGACAAGGCCTACCCCCGCATCGGACTATCAACATTTGATGATAGTTCGGCAATGATGGGAGGACAAAGAAATCACGACTGCCAGACCAGCAGCAATTTTCAGGCTTTTGAAAGTCTCATCAAGAACATCGATGCCGAA
>DAOVIP010000419.1 GCA_030671465.1 Candidatus Aminicenantota bacterium
AATATCATTTTGAATAGTTCCGGACAATTGTTGCGGTTCTACCCCTTGCTCCTCAGCAGCAACAATATAAAAAGCCAAAACCGGTAATACCGCCCCATTCATGGTCATGGACACAGACATCTTATCCAGGGGTATACCCGAAAACAAGATTTTCATATCTTCTACCGAATCAATGGCAACCCCGGCTTTCCCCACATCACCAACTACCCGGGGATGATCCGAATCATATCCCCGGTGAGTGGGTAGGTCAAAGGCAACAGAAAGACCCATCTGGCCGGCAGCCAGGTTTCGACGGTAAAAGGCATTGCTTTCTTTGGCAGTGGAAAAACCTGCATATTGCCTTACTGTCCAGGGTCTCTGGATATACATGGTCGCATAGGGCCCCCTGAGAAAGGGCCGTATGCCGGGTAAATAGTCAAGATGCTCAACCTCCTTGAGATCGTCAGTCGTATACAGGGATTTCACATCAATATATTCCATGGTTTCCCAGATCAGATCCCTGACTGATCGGCCTGTTTCCCTTTCAAAGGTCTGATTCCACTCCCGAGCAGAAATTGAAGGCGATCGAATATCAAGTTTCACCTTGGAAAAATCAGGCTTGGTCATATTATTTTCCCTCAATTTTTGAAATCAGCTGCTGGAGAATTTCATGAGCATCAACACCCTTATGAATAAAAGCTTCAACACCGAGTTGAATGAATTTTTCCTTTTCCCTTGGTGGCAATCCGGTCATAAAAACGATGATATCCGGTTTTTTTTTCTTCAATCCCCGAATAATACCTTGGGCCAATTCGGCGAAACCGTCCTGTCCCGGACATATGACCACAATCCGGGCCCCGGAATGCACAACCAGATCAATAGATTCAGCGGGCGATAAGCCCGCGGGTGAAGTTATCACTTCAAATCCAGGTAATTTAAAAAGTCCCTCTGAAAAATCGGCCTGCGGTTTATAATCGGGAAGCTCCCCCATTACGAGCTGAATAACTTTGGGCCTGAATCCCCCTTTTTTTGAAAACAGCAGCAGCCGGATTCTCAATTTCTCAAACATTTCAGCCAACCGGAACATTTTTATTTTACTTACCTTAAAAGACGGTTTTTCATATTTGTTTATGGCGAATGATACCTCTTTCCAGGTAGCCCCGGATAAAAATGCCTGCATGCCAGCCCGGATGATATCCCTGGGTGGGGATTTAAGCGAAAAAGATAAATGATCAAAATACCGGTTGGGTTTCCCGGTTTTCGGTCTTTCCGGTTTGCGGGAATTTTTGACATTCACTTTCTCAATAAAATCGGGAAAAACCCGGTCATCTCCCGAATTCACATAGCCATTTATCCCGATCATTACGGTTTTCAACCTGGCAAAGTTATTCCTCTTAGGTTCATTCAGTCGGTCTATTTTCAACTGGGGAAGGCCCTTGCGAAGACTTTCCATCATTCCACCTGATCGAATAACTTCCTGGAATATCTGCCAGGATTTTTCAGCAACCCTGGAAGTCAAACATTCAATATAATAGGACCCCCCAGCCGGATCAACCGGTTGATTGACATGGGCTTCCTTTAACAGGATCAGTTGGATATTACGGGCAAGCCGGCGTGAAAAACCATCCGGAACAGAAAAAGATTCATTGAATGCCCCGGAATGTAAACTGTCGACTCCGCCCATTATTGCTGAAAATGCCCCAGTTGTTGATCTCAAAATATTCAGATAGGGATCATAGAAGGATTGAAGATGCCAGGAGGTTCTGGCATGCACCCTCATTTTCCGGGAGGATTCCCTCCCCCCGAATTCCTGAACAATCTTGGCCCAGAGCAGCCGGGCAGCTCTGAATTTGGCTACTTCCATGAAAAAATGGGATCCAATTCCAAAGGTAAACCTCATTTGTTGGGCAATATCATCAATGTTCAGGTTTCTGTCCTGAAGCTGATTGATATACTCTACAGCAGTGGCCATGGCCAAGGCCAGTTCAAGTGTGGCACTGGCACCGGCATTCTGATAAACAGACACATCGATCCCAATGGTTCTGATCTCAGCCATTCGCTCTCTCACCCATTTTGCACAGCAGGCCATATGATCTAATGCCCTTTCCACCGAAATAGGGAGTTTTCCCTCGGTCACCATAAATCCCAGGGGATCAGCCTCGATTCCCCCCTTGAGCTGTTCAATATTTTCATGTCTTTGATTTAACAGGGCCTCCAGCATCATGAACATGGGCAAGGCTGAAAAACCGG
>DAOVIP010000322.1 GCA_030671465.1 Candidatus Aminicenantota bacterium
ACCATTTTTTTATTGAAAAATAATTTGACCGGCTCACCTTTGGATGAATATTCAATCAGGAGATCTTTTTCTTCCGCCTGCTCGCGCCATATGATGAACATACCTCTCCTGCCAGTGGAAAGGAAGAAATTATCTTCAACCGAAAACCCGCTCCAGAGGTTCCGGGTACCGGAAACCGGGGAAATCTCATGCTGACTGTTTTTCCAGATAAATACCGGTGAAAATTCTTTGAATTCAGGGCCTTTACCACATCCTACCAGAAGAAACACAATCAATATAAACGCAAAAAATGTCTTGTTTTTCATGGGTTCATCATAAACCATAGATCCACCAGAATGCAAGGATAAATAGCAAAAAAACAAACCCGGGATTACACTCTTCAACCTGGCTTGATAAAACTTTTTTTTTTAAATATAATAACAGCCTGAACATAATTGGGAACTTGGAGGAATATATGCAGGAAGAAAAATGTGCACATACCTGTGAAATGGTAAATGTTGATTATGGATTTGTCATAACCGAAAAATGCTACAACTGTGACAAGATTTCCACCTATTTTAGCCTTGAATCCAGACCACCACTGGAAGAATATCGCGAGGGCGATCATTTTTGGAATGTTATGGAAAGTGCCCAATCTTTCCGTTTTGATCTCAAATGTACAAAATGCGGGAAAGTGGAAAAGTTTGATAATCTAATGGGACTGATGATGTGTACCGGATGTGATAATACCTGTGAAGCGGACAACCTTCGAATCATACTGGAACCGGACAGGACCTGGGTTTATGTGGCATTTGGATTTTTACCCACTGAAGAACACACGCAGTTGACAGAAGAAAAAATCGCCATTCTGGAAAACTATTTTAACCAGCGCCGCAAATCATCATCATCCCGAATAAAGATTATTTCTCATGAATCAGTGAAAAACATCGCCACTTGTTACGGAGAAGTGATTAAGGATCTTCACATGTTGTCCTTGACACCTCCTGAATAGGAATAATTGTGAATTTCAAAACTTAAATACAGGAGGAATCAGAATGAAACTTCAAGACATTATTGATAAGTTGAATTTGAAACCCTTAACAAATATGGAAGAAAGAGATGTTGAGGGTGTGTTTATATCAGATATGCTTTCTGATGTGATGACCAGCGCCAAATCCGGAGAAATCTGGCTGACTGTTCAAACCCATACCAATATTGTTTCTGCAGCCAACCTGGTGGATGTTTCCGCTATCATTGTTACCCAGGGGAAAACTGTTCCCCAGAATACCATAGATTTGGCCAACCGTTATCTTGTCATCATATTATCAACACCAAAAACCACATTTGAAATAGCAACAGAAATGATTGGAATCGGAGTGAAAAACAGATAAACTTCAACCATGCCCAATCCCAAACGTCCAAACTTAACCATTGGACAGATTATAAATTCTTTACAGGCCAGAATTATAGCCGGAGATCATCTCATGGAAACCGAAATAAGCGGAATCTATGCATCTGATTTAATGAGCGATGTTCTGGCCTATGGAAAAACCGGATCGGCATTATTAACCGGTCTCAATACCATCCAGGCCGCCATATCCAGCTATATGGCCGAATTTAAAGCTATTATTTTTTTAAGGGGAAAAAATCCGGGCACGGATATTCAGAAATTCGCTACAGAAAAAGGATTAATCGTTTTGAGCACCAAAGCTGATATGTATGAGGCCTGTATAAAAATCGCCCAGATAGATGAAAATCTACTCCCCTCAAAACAAGCTCCCATATCCAGAAAAGAGGAAGAGCAAATCACCACCCATGAATTTAATATCGAGGGAAAGGATTTTGCCAGTGCGGGAATGGTATCCACTCAGGTTAAGTCTATCATCAAAACCATTGGTTATGATCCCAAGCTTGTCAGGCGGGTAGCCATCTCAACCTATGAAGGAGAAATGAATGTGGTTATGCATGCCATTAAAGCCAAAGTACTCCTGAATGCCAGTGACAAAGAAATTGTGGTTGTCATTGAAGATGAAGGAAAGGGAATACCCGATGTTGAAAAAGCCATGCAAGAAGGATTTTCTACTGCCACGGAAGAACAGAGGGCAATGGGATTCGGTTCTGGAATGGGTCTCCCTAATATTAAAAGAAATTCGGATATGCTTAATGTAACATCTGAACCGGGCAAAGGTACCCGTGTGGAAATAAAATTTTTTGTAGGAAAAGGTGACCATTGAATCATCAATTTTACCACGCTCATCAAATAATCGAAGAACGATGTAAAGCCAGAATGAAATGCCTGCATATATGTCCAACCCAGGCAATTCGAGTTCGAAATGGAAAAGTAATATTTCTAAATGAACTCTGTATTGATTGCGGAGAATGCATCAACATCTGCCCAGAGAATGCATTTGTTCCTATCAGGGATGAAATAGAAGATTTTAGTTCTTTCAAATTCCAGATTGCTTTTCCATCTTCTATGATTTATACTCAATTTGGTCCAGATATCCACCCTAAAATAATCCACCAAGCTTTAAAAAATATCGGCTTTGATGAAGTTATTCACTCCACCGATGTTACCCATGAGCTGGGTTTTTTACTACTTCATCACCTAACAACCCAGTCAGATATTCGACCATTGATCAGTTCCTATTGCCCCGCAATTGTTCGACTTCTCCAGGTGAGTTATCCAAATCTGGTTAACCATATCGGACCTTTTGATGTACCCCGTGAGATTATCGCCAAACAAGGTAAACAAAAATATTCCCAACAACTTAAACTAAAACCTGAAGAAATCGGGATCATTTATATTACTCCCTGTCCGGCAAAAATTGTCTCCATCAAACAACCCGCAGAAAAAGAACATTCCTGGATTGACGGGGCGATTCCAATAAAAGATATATACAATTTAATTCTGCCGGAGATCATAAAAATTCAGGAAGACAAAAAAATAACCCAACGAAAAGATTTTTGCTTTAGTAAGAACTGGGGTATATTGGGAAACCTTTCTCAGATATTAGGACCTGAACGATGTCTATCTGTAGCCGGTATCAGCCATGCCAAAAAGATTTTTGATGATAT
>DAOVIP010000280.1 GCA_030671465.1 Candidatus Aminicenantota bacterium
ATGATGATATCTTCCGTTTTGGATAGTTTTTTTGATTGGGTAATGATATCAGACATGGCCTGGCTTTTGTAGATGATGGCTTCCGATGACTGGTTATGCAATAGTTCATTTTTCAGGGATATATTCTTTTCCCTCAAGCGGGAATATTCACTAATTTTACTCATTTGAATAAACAGCAAATCTTCATCAAGCGGTTTTTCAAGGTAATAAAAAGCTCCATCTTTTATGGCTTCGACAGCGCTGGAAACTGTGGCATGAGCGGTAATGATGATGGTTTTCCCCTCCATTTTTTCCGGAAGTTCTTTCAGGAGATTGATGCCGTTGTTATCCGGTAGTTTTAAATCCAGTATGAATATACCATATTCTCTGTTTGATACTTTCCTTTTGGCAGTTTGATAGTCTTCCGCCTCATCAACCATATAATCTCTCAATTCCAGTAATTTTTTCAAAGAATTTCTAAGTGACAGCTCATCTTCAATAATCAATACCCGAATGCCCATAACAAAATTATATAAGATTAAAATTAAAATTCAATTGATTTACCGAACAAAATCGGGTTTTAGATTAATGATTAAAAATATGTTTTAAAACGAAACAATTTCATGGAGGGCCGGAAGGTTTGGTGTCGGCGGCCAATCCTGGATATTCACGGAGAAGGTGTATCGAATCGATACATTCGGAATATATCAAAAAAGTTATATATATGGGTGATCTTGAAAGAAATGATAAAATAGTGTTTCATTCTTGGACAAAATTAAAAAAAATTTATTTTTTCAAATATCTCGAAACCCTTTTCTGTAGCGCAATTGGGCTTATATACTAAACTGGAAAACATATTGCTATATTATTTATTTTGGTAATGACAATATTCAGGAGTTTGAGATATGAAGTCGTTGAAAAAGAAAAATTATTGAAAAATGAGAAGAAAGGAAATTATTGAAAAAGAATATTATAGAGTTCATAAGGATCATGCTTTTTTCAATGGTTTTTTTACCCGGGAGAAACTGATAGTCTTGATCGATTTAAAGGAAAAAGAAGGCTGGAGTTATATGGGGGACAAGGATATTCTTAAAATCGGCAGTTTTGGAATGGGTCTGGGGGATTCAGATATTCATTATTCCAGGATCGTGGCGATTTTCGATCGGAACCCTGTTCTACCTGAAACCAGACAGAAATGATTTTTGAACTATTTTTCAGATTCTCTTTTCCTTGAGATATTCATAAACCTGACGCGAGGCCGAACTGCCTTTATGACTGCGCTGGCCGGAGGGATCGTAAATAATGAAATAGGGTATACTTCTGAGTTTATATTGTCGGGCAACCGGTGAATTCCAGTCAATGCCCTGGACATTTTTCCGGTTGATATCAATTTTAACCACCTCAATATCGTCATTCAATTCATCCAGGCGTTCCAACCGGGGAGAAATTTTCAAGCATGGCCCGCAATACTTGCTGTAGAAATCAAATATGGTGGTTTTCCCCGGTGCCAACAGGTATTGCAGGTCTATTCTTTCACCGGGCTGATATGAACCGGATACTTGGTTCGGATTATTGTCCTGCCTATCCTTTTTTCCTTCCTGAAGCATCATGAATCCGATGACAGCCAGTCCCACCACAATCACAATGAAAAGAAACGGTGTGAAATTGAAAGACCTTCTGTGGCCCGGAACCGGATGATGCTGGGGTGGATCCATTTCGGTTTTAATGACCTTCCCGCAATGCGGGCATTTATAATTGTTCTCCGGTACGATTTGAAAACAGTACGGACATTTCATATATACCTCCCTATATCTTTTGTTATTTTTACTGAATAATCCTTTTTTTTTTATATAAATGATCACCGATTTTTTGCATCCATTTTAATTCATCTTCAGACATTGGATTGAGCTCAAGAACGGAGAGGTTCTCTCTCATCTGTATTGTATTTTTAGCCCCCATCATGCAAACATTCACCGCAGGATTAGAAAGAACAAAACGGTAGCAATCAGCAGCTGTAGGAGTCCTTTCTCTTGAAGGTATTTTTTTCGGATTTATTAGTCTGCTCCACCTGGTGGCTGTAAAAGTGACAATACCCGGCGAGGTTTCTTTATTCAGAAAAGGAAAGATTTCAGTTTCAGCTCCCCGGTTGACTGCATTAAAGCGAACATGAAAGATATCAAAAAGATTTTCCTTAAGAAGTTCAGTAAAGAGTTTTCTTTTGTGGCCGGTAAGTCCGATATGACGGATGAGTCCTTTCTCTTTCAGCTTTAATGCATCATCAATTAATTTCTGGGAAGGACGTTTTGAGAAATATCCCAATAAGAGAATGTCGGTATAATCAATGTTAAGGGCCTTGAGTCCCTTTTTAAGAAAGTGTTCAGTAAGGGCTGCATTGTGGGCATAGCTTAACATAGAGATAATTAAATCTTCCCTTTTGCCTCTTTTGATTATGTGCAGTATGGCCTCTTTCATTCTGGAAGAGCGTCCTTTAATAAATGTTCCCCAAGTAAAGTAATTACATCCTTTCTCAAAAGCTTCTTCAAAGGCATCAGGCGGAGCACCAAAACTGGATGAAATTCCCAGTCTTCCAGCTTTTAAACCTGTTTTCCCCAATATTATTTTTTCTTTAAAACTCATGATATTTATATTTTATACTATTTTGTCTTTTAATATAAGTAAGGATTCAAAATTCTGAATCCTCTGTTGCTGTTGTTCCGGGAGAAGATTTGATTGTGATATAATAATAAAAAAATGGAAGGATTTATCCGGAGAAAAAAAGAGTTAAAAATGCGAAGAAAGGAAAAGGAAATAAAAAACATCAACGAAATTAAAAAAATCCTGGGTTCTACCCAATACATCACCATAGCCATGTGTGAGAACAACCGCCCTTATCTGGTCACTTTAAGTCATGGTTTTGATGCAGAGAGGAATTGTTTGTATTTCCACTGCGCTTCAGCAGGGAAGAAAATGGATATTCTCAAATCCAATTCCCAGGTATGGGGTCAGGCCATTATGGATATGGGTTATTCAGATAGCCAATGTGACCATCTTTTTGTCTCGGTACATTTTAAGGGCCGGGTGATTTTCCTGGAAAGCATTCCGGAAAAAAAGCAGGCCTTGGGGGTCATGATCAAACAACTGGAAAAAAATCCAGACCGGGTGATGTCCGAGCAATTGGGTGAAGATGCGCTTAAAAAGGTTGTTATCGGAAAGATTGAAATCGAGAGGGTTTATGCCAAAAAGTCTGAGAAGGTAATCATATCCCTTTAAATATTGCCTGATCCCGGTGACTATATTTTTCTGCCTTGTAACTTTTAAGACTTGATATGTTGTGTCAATCTCAACAGAGTATCTAGGTGAGCGAAAGTCGATCATGGGTCAGGCACAACAATCCCTGGATGGGGACTTCATAGGGGCAGGCTTTTTCACAGAAACCGGAACAGTTATAGCAGACATCAGCCTTTTTTCC
>DAOVIP010000300.1 GCA_030671465.1 Candidatus Aminicenantota bacterium
AAAAAATAAAAAGCAAAAAACTGAAAGAGTCCAAAAAAAAGATAGGTGAATTATCAAAGACCAGGAGACGTTTCCTCACCAACATCACTCATGAACTTAAGACCCCGCTTTCTATCATTATCGGTAATATCGATATCATCCAAAAAGAATCCCTTCAACTCAGGGAGGAAGGAAGAAATCAGCTTAACATAATTCAACAGTCAGCCTTTCAGTTGTCAGAACATGTTGATCGGATCGTTACTATATCACAAATGGATGAACCCGGGATCAAACTTATTGTAGAAAATTTTAATTATATTGGTGTTGTCCAGCATGTGTTTTCATTATTCAAATCAAGAGCAGATAAAGAAAAAAAAATCTATTCAATAGATTTTATTTCCGGGCCGCTGGTGGCTAGAATAGATGTGGTAAAAATTGAAGAAATTTTATTTAATCTCATCCAAAATTCCTTTAAATTTACTGAACCCGGAAATAGTATAAAAGTAACTGTTAGGAGTGATGGACAACAGATCTATACCGAAGTCTCGAATACGGGTGAGGGGATACCTAAAAATCA
Organism: Candidatus Aminicenantota bacterium; assembly: GCA_030671465.1. Classification (GTDB taxonomy): domain Bacteria; phylum Acidobacteriota; class Aminicenantia; order UBA2199; family UBA2199; genus CAZOWT01. The sequence continues at coordinate 557 of DAOVIP010000300.1, forward strand.
ACTAAAAAAGATTTTCGAACGACTTTATCAGGCTGATGAGGTACTATCAAAAAGTTATGGGGGAATAGGGATTGGACTTTATATTTGTAAAAGGAATGTTGAATTACATGGGGGAACTATCAGTGCCCATTCTACCCCTGAAAAAGGCACCTCGTTCAGATTTACCCTGCCTCTGCATGTTGACCAGAGTGCCATTGTTAAGAATATTTCATATTCAAAAGATGAAAGAAGAAAAGCCTACCGAAGGGGCTCAGGGAGAGATCGTCGGTTTTCCAGTCGAAGGGAAAGTGATCAGAAAAAAAATTTCGAATTCCAGCAGAGGCTGGGTTTAGATGAACTTGCTAAAATGATCCATGTTGAAGATATCATTGGCTATGAGGAGGAAAATCCCCAATGTCCATCCATCTTGATCATTGAGGACAATCCGGGAATGTTAAAAGTTATTGTTGATGCCATGCGAGAAGATTACAATCTGTATATTGCTCAAAATGGCTTTGAGGCTTTGGAGAAGTTGAAAAAGAACGGTGACAAGATTTCATTGATCCTCTCTGATATTTTGATGCCCGAGATGAGTGGTTTTGACCTATGCCAGGAAGTGATGTCAAATGAAGAATGGAAACATATTCCCCTTATATTTATTACCGCCTTATTTTCTGAAGAGGATCAAATTAGGGGATTTGAACTGGGGGCTACTGATTTTCTTATAAAACCCTACAATATAAGAATTCTTAAAGAGAAAGTGTCTCACTGGATATCCCGAAGACAGTATGAAATACTGTTACAAGATATATCTGTTTCACTTGAAGCTCGGGCAAAAGAAGTCTCAAAAATGAAAGACTTTATTATTCATGAGATAAGGAATCCTCTTCAACTCATCAGTGGGGCAGATTATTATTTACAGAAACTGTTTGACTCAAAATACAAAAAATCTTTAGAACAAAAAAAAAGGTTGAAAAAAGGTTTAGTCATGCTTACCCAGGGACTCAAAACTCTGGAATCTGTTTTAGATACATCCGAAGACCTCATTAAAGATGAATTACCGCTTAAAAAGTCAGAACCGATTACTTCGTTATTTGATGATGCCCTGGAGCAATGTTCTTATCTTCTGGAAAATATAAACTTTCAATGTGATTTTTCTATTACATCAGGTAGAAAAATTTATTGTTATAAAAAAATGCTAACCCAGGTTTTTGTCAACCTGATACGGAATGCTGTCGATGCTATTGAAAAAAAAGGCCCAAAGCATAAGGGTATTGTCAGCATAAATTCTGGACTAAATGACAAAAACTATCTGATTTTAAAAATTCAGGATAATGGTATGGGAATTCCTGTCAAAATTCAAAAAAACTTATTCAAATTCAGGTTTACAACCAAAAAGGATGGTACAGGTATTGGACTTCATCTCTCCAAAATGATAATGGGAATACATAAGGGAAAAATCACCATTGACTCAAAAGAAGGAGTTGGCACGACAATTTTCATTTATCTACCCCTGCAAACATCTTGATAATAACATGTATAATCTGGATCCATATTTGATGGAAATAACTCTATAAGATTTCGTGTCAAAGCAAATCGGGGTCACAAATCGGGGTCAAGTCTTGCATTGCAACTTTTTTGTTATGTTCCGGATTTTTTTTGCTAGATAAAATAAAGGGGACGTTGCTTGACTCTATGACAATGAACTTCTAAGGGATGGCCCCAATTACAATTACTCAAATGCCTGTCAGATATGTCTACTCTTCAGATCCGGTTCCGGTGGCCATGGTGGTGAAACTTCGGGTAATGCTTTGACTGGTCATGGAATCGGTGGCGCTGGCGGTTACCTTCCAGTAATAGGTGGAACCGGGTTGTAGGTTTTCCAACTCGGCAGTGAATTCATGAATCAAACCGTGATCCTCTCCATCAAAGGTGTTACAGGCCGGCATCAACAACACCACCGGCAACAATAGAAACATTCCGATTTTCAATTTGTCCCTGAAATTGAGCCGGAGGCCGAATGGCAAAATCCACAGTAACATGAAGACAACTGGGATTCCCCTGCCTGCAGCGGATAGGTCATTAACAATTTCAATTTCAGCACAATTCGCAAAATCCGGATTGATCGAATAATGAAATTGGTATTGGCTGTCCGGTTTTCCCTGCCAAGAGAATTCCACCCTGGAGGGATCGACCAGCTGTCTATCTTCAGGTTCTCCCAGCCTGATACCGGACATGAAATTCGAAATCAGGTAATTGTTCCAGCCCTTGGCCAGTTCATCGTTCAGATTAAATTTAAGGTATTCATCAAAATTGTGATGATTGAAGAAATACATGTTCCCCTGAAGAACCTCATAAATATTAGAGTACTGAGTGGTGCTCACATGAACCGCATCCAGAATGGAGCGAAACAACTCCCGGGAAATCTCGGTGCTCTCATTCAGCATCTCTGTTGCCGTGTCATAACGCCAGCAGGGATGCCAGCCCCATTCCGGGTGAAGCAGGAAGAAATTGGTGACGACCTGAAAATCTCCCTGTTTGCGAATCACTTCGATTTTCCCCTCACCCCATTCGATCACAACAGATTTGCCCCATTGGTCTGCAGCAAACAGGTGGTTGTGTCTGAAATAGGGAAGATTATACTGATGACAGAAATAAATGACCTCTTCCACC
>DAOVIP010000398.1 GCA_030671465.1 Candidatus Aminicenantota bacterium
ACAGGGAGGTTAGCCCTTGTTTTTGTATATCTTTTTCTTGAGTTCGTCCAGAAGGGTATCGGATTTATCCATTTTTCCAGCAATATAGAGGATCAGTTTATTCATGATAATCATATATATCAGGTACAGGAAGATTGATATGATGGCACTGACCATTCCGTATTGCAAACCCAGATTGACAATAACCACGGTGATGAGCAGATTCAGAATGATACTCGCGATATATTTGCCCTTGGGATTCAGATAGCGGTTGGCCATAATCAAAAAACACAGCAGTAGCATGATGGCATGGTGAATGAATAATCCGAACATCGAATCCACTGAGCCTCCTTTAAAATCGGGAATTTATTGTAGTCCTTATCATCCATAATGTCAACTGAAGTTGCCTGAAACCTTGATTCAAATAGAAGCATCAAAAACAGATAAAAAGAGAGATTCAGGTCAGTTGGGCAAATAGGAAAAATTTGCTATAATGAAAATCCGGAGTCGGATGAAATGAGTTTTTCAAATCCCGCAGCCTTTTTTTTACTTTTGCTTTTAATCCCCTATGTGCTGCTGATTATTCATAATTTCATAAAAAAGAAAAAACTTTTAAATGCCTTTGTATCGGAAACCGCTTTTAAAAGATTGGGCTTCAGAAGTGGAAGGGAAATTGGATTTTTCAAGGCGTCACTGACCGTTCTGGCCATTATTTTTTTTATACTGGCATTGGCCGGCCCTGAATGGGGAGAAGTGTTCGAACAGATCGATATCAAGGGTATTGAGATGATTTTTCTCCTGGACACTTCAAATTCAATGAATGCGGAGGATTTGAAACCCAGCCGGCTTGAAGTCTCCAAGCAGTTGGTGAATGCCATCGTCGATCATTTCTATACGGATTATATCGGTTTGATCAACTTTGCCGGAACCGCCTATATCCAGTGTCCGCTCACCATTGATTACGAAGCGTTTAAGCTGATGACCGAGGCCTCTGGGATCAGTCCCGATGAAGAACAGGGGACCGATTTCAGTCAGGGATTAAAACTGGCGCTGCAATCGTTTAAATCCTCTGCCGAAAGCAAAAAAATCATCATCCTGATTACCGATGGCGAAGATCAGGAAAAAAGGTGGCAGGAATACGTCCAGGAATTAAGAAAGCAAAGTATAATTGTCTTTACGGTGGGGGTTGGGGTCAAGGCCGGCGCTCCGATTCCGATTAAAAATGATCAGGGAGACATTACCGGCTGGAAAAAAGATAAAAATGGAAATCTGGTCAGAACCCGGCTCGATGAGAAGACCCTGATCCAAATTGCTGCGGATACCTGGGGACAATATTTTCGCCTGACCGATGTGACCGCCATTGATATATTTGTGAAGAACCTGAAATCATTCGAACGAACCGCTTTATCAAAAAGAATGAAATTAAAAAAGCAAAAGCGGTTTTACTACCCCTTAATAATTGGTATAATATGCCTTATTTTTGAAATGTTTTTAACCGAGAAAAAGCTATTATGGAAAAAAAAATAATTCTACTGATGGTAATACCTTTTTTGTTATTCTGGCACTGGTTCGAACCGGCTGCCAAAAAAAATCAGCAGGGCATGAGGGCCTATGGGGAAAAAAAATATGAACAGGCCTTACAGGCATTTTTGTCCGCCAAGGGAGTAAAACCGGAGCTTGCCCAGCTGAAGAATAATACCGCTTCCACTCTATATCAGTTGAAAAAATACAAAACCGCTTTAGAGGAATTCTCAAAAATCGATCCCGAGCGGTCCGGTATTTCGAAGTCTGAATTTTTATACAACCTGGGAAATGCATTTTTCAGATTGAACCAGTATGAAAAGGCACTGGAAAGCTATAAAAACAGCTTGATTCTGAATCCCGATGATATCAATACCAAAAAGAATTATGAACTGGCCCTGAAAAAACTTGAAGAGAAGAAAAACAAACAAAACCAGGATCAGAAAAAAAACCCGGAAAAAGATAAAAAAGATCAGCAGGAAAAGAATAAAAAAAAGAATCAACATCAAAACCTGATGCAGTACCTGAATCAGAATGAGAAGAAGCAGATGAAGAAAAAACAGCGAAAACTGACAATAGTCAAGAAGGAAAAAGACTGGTAGAGATGAAAGGTAAATTGGTTTTTATCCTGCTGTGTTTTTTTCAGGTGCTGCTGGCCGGAGATTTTGAATTCAAGGCCAGTGTGAATGCCGATAAGATCGGGATTGATGATGTATTGATTTACACCGTCACCTACAAGGGTATCCAGGATCCTCCTCAACCGAATATTTCCATCATAAAGGATTTCCGAATCGGCCAGAGTTCCCGGAGTACTGAATTCCGTTTTGTTAACGGCGTTTCCTCCTACTTCACCAATTTTGAATTTTATTTAATTCCCCTGAGAACCGGAACCTTAACCATTCCGCCGGTATCCTATACCCATCAAGGC
>DAOVIP010000297.1 GCA_030671465.1 Candidatus Aminicenantota bacterium
ACAATGCCACCCCGCCGTAATCAATCATAGTGCCGATGAGAGCATAGAACACAGCTGTAAACAACGGATCATTCGAACGGGTAATCTCATCCCGGAAATACCCTATTTTATTCATGACCATCATATTCTGTTCTTTTCTCAGGCCTTTATAGGGATCTTGTACCCCGCTCACTTTTATGAATATATCGTATATATGTTCGGCAAATTCGGGGGCAGTCATGGACAGGAAGTTCATCCGGGGAATTTTATCCAGGGCCTGGTGAAAAATGTCATTGGTTATAGCCTCACTACAATTCAAAAAAGCAGACACCCTCAATATTTGATTCAACACACACAGCACACAGGAATTTTTCATATTCATCTTTCTATTCCAGCCATTATACCACAAAGATACATCAAATAAATCCGAATCTGTATCAGCATTGAACCCGAGGAGATCACCATACTTAGGTGGTATTTGGGGTTGAACCACTATATATTGTGTGTAAAATAAAAAAAATGTGCAAAAAGCCTTGACAACCGGGAAACAAAAATAATACAATACAATCAAAAGTCAGCTGGGAACTGATGAACAAATTGATCTATGAGCGGGTGAATTTTTTCAAAATGAGATCAGGCAGCAAAAACTTAAATTTATATATGAATATATTTGCTGTAAATTTAGGAGAAATAAATGAAAGAATTAATTGATGCCAATGATTCTAACTTTGATCAATTTTTGGATGATCCGAGAACCATTATCGTCGATTTCTGGGCACCCTCCTGTGTACCCTGTAAATTGCTGGAACCGGAATTGAAAAAAATTGCCTCATTTTACGATTCCCAGGTTAAAATCATTAAAATCAATGTCAATGAAAATCCAAGAACCTCATCCAAATATATGATCAGAGGACTCCCCACCCTGCTTTTTATCCGAGATGGAAGTGTGAAGTCCCAGCTCATCGGTGCCGTAAATCCCAGAGAAATCGAACAAAAACTTCAGGAAGTTATCTAAATCCTTTTCCTCCGGTTATGAAAAAAGCGTTGTTGTGGATATCCCTTTCAAACCACCGGGTCAAATGCAACCTGTGTCCCCATTCCTGCAGCTTGAAAGAGGGACAGCTGGGCCTATGCATGGTCAGGAAGAATATCAAAGGTGAATTGATTTCCCTGAACTATGATAAAATTGCAGCCATCCATTTGGATCCAATTGAAAAAAAACCCCTCTACCATTTCCTTCCCGCATCCCAATCCTTATCCATTGCCACCATGGGATGTAATTTCAAATGCAAATTCTGCCAGAACCATTCGCTTTCAATGGTCGGGGATCAAAACCAGATATTCGGCGAGAAAAAATCACCCCGAGAATTGATTGATCTGGCCCTGAAGTCCGGTTCACATTCCATTTCCTACACCTATACCGAGCCAACTATTTTTTTTGAACTCATGCTGGAAACCGCCAAACTGGCCAAACAGGAGGGTCTGAAAAACGTCATGGTCACCAACGGCTATATGAGCCAGGAAGCCCTTTCCATGATCGCACCCTACCTGGATGCAGCCAATATAGATTTAAAGGCATTTACCGATGCTTTCTACCAGAAATATTGCCATGCCCACCTGGACCCGGTGCTTGATACCATCAAACGGATGAGAGAACTCGGGATCTGGATCGAAGTCACTACCCTCCTGATTCCCGGATTAAACGATGACCAAACCGAAGTTGGACAATTGATACGTTTTCTTCATGATCTGGATGTAAATATCCCCTGGCATGTATCCCGTTTTTTTCCCCATTACCAGCTCCTGGACACATCACCGACCAATGTCTCGGATATCACCGCATTTCTGAAATCCGCCAGAAGCAGGGGTCTGAAATATCTTTATGGCGGAAATTTTATGTCCAAGAAATGGGCCAACACTCATTGTTCTGAGTGCGGGGCCCTCTTGATTGAGAGAAATGGCTATTCCACCTTGATCCAAAACCTGTCAGCGGGAAATTGCACCGGTTGTGGGAATTCCATTCCCGGTATCTGGGAATAGAAGCGAGCGAATTCACTTTTTTAAAAGATCTGAAAATATTAGCTTGATGTAAAAACCCACATCCGGAGTCGTATCCATCGGAGGTAAATCTTCAACAATTCCGATCTCGATCTTTTTCGAAAACCGGTAACCGATATAAAGCTGGTGGGCATTACTGGAAAAATAACCGGACTTGAAGGGCGATGTTTTTAAAATCAATCCGGCCAGTAAACCCCGGTATCCCAATTCGAGGTTGTAAATAAAGATTACGGATTTTAGACTCTCTCCAACCAGCCACTCGGGAGTATTTATAAATGAAGTATACACGGAAGCCTCAACCCTGAAATGGTCCCGAACAAACGTTCCCAGTATACCGCCCCCCCAGAACACCCGGTCAGAGACAAAACCGGGTTTGGATTGAAAGGGAATACCTAAAAATAACCGTCCGAACAGGTTGAAATTACGGCTGCCGCCCAGACTCTTGAAAACCGAAAAAACCAGAGGTGAACTGGTCCCGGTTGAATAATTATATTGAAAATATTCTTTAAAAAAGTAATTCACTGTATTGGACGGATAGTTGTCTCTTCGGGCAGAGGGAAGGTTAAAAAAATCATGAAAAGCCTTAATCCCTTCATCCAGAAAACCGCCGCAGACAGTAAAATAGCGGTAATACAATTCAAGGGTGAATCCGTCCGATATCCCGTACCGGAAGGAAAGGGTAAAACTGGAAATTTCAAAATCAGTGACCCCGGTTTTATTAAAATCCAGAGAATAAATATTCGAATAATCGGCCTTTAAACCGATTGATAATTGCTTATTATTCAAGAGCGAGCTGTCGGAGTAGGGGAAAAGGGCCAGAGATTGTACCAGGGGGAATTCCACATCACTTTTCAATCCGGCAGTAAACACAATGAGAATCAGGAAAAAAAAAGTAATTCCTTTTCCATGGGTCGCCATGGCAGCTATTTCTCCTCTTGATTTAAAGCACAACATAGCATATTCAAATATTCAATTCAAGTCCCTTTTTCATTTCCGATCTGGTATATTGTTTTCCAATATCAATTACTTGATTTTATAATGATAAATCGATAATATCCAAGGGGGAATCACATGAAAGGAAATTCCAGAATCTATCTCATTGTCTTTTCTGCTTCCGTATGCAGCCTGGCTTTTGAAATCTCCTTGACCCGGATCTTTTCCATCTCGCTCTGGTACCACTTTGCCTTCATGGC
>DAOVIP010000390.1 GCA_030671465.1 Candidatus Aminicenantota bacterium
ATATTAAAAAAATAAAGAGAAAGGGGATTTATGATAAAACCCTGGTGGTTGTTTTCGGGGATCACGGGGAAGACCTCGGTGAACATGATGAATACGGCCACGGGACTTTCTGTTACAACCAATCCCTGAAAGTTCCCCTGATTTTTTCCAAAAATCTGGGTTACCGGCCGGGCACTCTGGTCAGGAAGAATACCCACCTGGTTGATGTCATACCCTCCCTGCTCGAACTTTTCGGAATGAAGTCTGAAGTGAAATTCCAGGGCGAGTCACTGCTGGGTATCAAACCGGTTGATCCCGAAAATGACAGCCGGCTGCTCTATTTTGAAAGCATGTATCCCAATGAAGAGATGGGCTGGGCCCCGGTCACCGGTATCATTGAAAAGCAATTTAAATATATCCATTTACCCAAAGCCGAACTGTATGACCTGGAAGCCGATGAGGCTGAGAAGGTCAATTTGTATTATAAAAAATTCAATATCTCCCAGCGGTTGAAAAAGAAACTGGAACGGTTTGTTGTTACCCATTCGGAGAAAAAGAATGCCTACCGGAAAACAGTGAGTTCCGAAGACATGAAACACCTGGAATCGCTGGGGTATATTTCCTCTTTCAGGAAGTCGAAAAAACTGATTGATCCCAAGAGGGGAATAGCATTTAAAAGCCGGTTGAGAACGGTGAAGCAATTGATTATTCAGGGACGCCTGGAAACGGCTGAAAACGATCTGATCAATTTGATAGCCGCTGAACCGGATATCAAAAGTCCGGTCATTTATGATTTTTTTGTTGAGATATATATGGGCCAGAAGAACCGGGAAAAACTAATTGATATCCAGAAGAAGGCCATCGATGAGTTTCCCCACAACAATCAGCTGAAGATCAACCTGGCCAATACCTATTTTAATTTTTCCGATTTGCCCGCCTCTGAAAAACTCTGCCACGATATTCTGAAGATTGATCCCGGTTATTCACGGGCCTTCATATTATTAGGAAAAATCGCCCTGAATGACCAGCGGTTTGCCCGAGCCAAGACCTATTTCAGGGAAGCCCAGAAACTCGAGCCCCGCAATCAGGCCTTAAAAAAAATGATGGCGGAAGTATTGATCCGGTCCGGGGATCTGGCAGCGGCCAAAGAGGCCCTGAAAAAAATCGGTAACAATCCGACACTGCTGGCCAGCCGGTTTGATCATGCCCTGTTGGTAAAGGTGGCCAGCCGACTGGCCTCACTCAGGGAACTGGATGCTGCCCAGGAGATTCTGTCCAGGATACTGGAAATCGACTCTAAAAATGTCCGGGCCTTGAATGAACTGGCCGGATTATACCTGAAAAGGCGAGACCCGGACCGGGCCTCTGAATTGTATGACCGGGCTTATGATCTGAATCCGAATTCTGCCCGGACTTTATGCAATCTGGGGATTCTCAATTTGATCAAATTTCAACAATCGAAGGACCGGTCTTTGCTGCCTCAAGCCCTGACCTGGTTCAATCAATCCATTGATAAAAATCCCTATTATGCACCGGCTGTCAATGGCCGGGCCAGTGTGAAAATGTTTCTCGACCGGATTCCAGAGGCGATTGAAGATTGGAAGAAGACCATCGAGATCCAGCCGGATTTTATCGATGCTTATTTCAACCTGGGGATCATCCATCTCCGGCTCAAGAGGCCGGCTGAGGCGTTAACCTATTTGAGTGTTTTGAAGGAGCGGTACCAAAACCGGCTGCCCCATGCCCGACGGAATCAATTGCAGCGGTTGATTCGGGAAGCCGAATCCAACCGGTAATCACCCTTACCTGGCAATCTTTACCAGGGTCCTGGCGGTATTGATTCGAATAGATTTGATGGTCGAACTCTCCCGGATATTGAATTGCTGTCGTTTCTGTTCAACCACCAGGGTACGGGAACTTTCCCCCTGCCGGGTGGTGATGTTCAGGGTCAGGGGAAAGGGAACCGGCGCCTGGTGCTGTTCAACGGTTATCCGGGCTGATTGATTCCGTTTTTCTATGATTACGGAGGCTTCGGGGATGTTCCGGTGGTTGATCCAGTGATTTAAAAAATTGAATATGACCGGGTTTCCCAAACTGAACTGCCTGATAAAGCCAATGGAACTGACACTTCTGTATTGAAATGTCTTTAAGGCCTGGCGGGTTTTTTTCAGGAATTCTTGTTCTCCGATCATGTCCTTGAGCATCAATAAAATAAATGCCGCTTTATTGTAGATGATGGTCTGGTAGGATTCGTAATCTTCATGGATGGTTAGAATTCGTTTTCCGTACACCACCGGGCCAAGGTCATTGGCCTGGTAAATTCCCCGCTTCAGGCGTTTCAGGATTCGCTCGAATTGCTTGGGATTGGATTTCTTTTCCAGGTAGTGGAGCAGTGAAAACTGGGAGAACCCTTCGGTTATCCAGATATCTTCATATGAATTCCAGGATACCAGACCTCCCCACCATTGATGGGCCAGTTCATG
>DAOVIP010000479.1 GCA_030671465.1 Candidatus Aminicenantota bacterium
CTTCTTTCTGGTTTCGCCCTCGGTATGGGATACCTGTTCCAAAAATTCCAATTCAGCCAGGTAGGGAGCTTCGATCTGGGGCAGGTACTTGACCTTCATGTTGCAGCCAACCATCAGCAAGCAGGAGGCCAGTATTACAGGGTAAAGAACTTGATGAAAAACTTTTTTAAAGCCAGTGAATATCCGCATTGTAATTTAAATATATTGCTGAATTTTTTTTCGATAAATACCTCAACAGTCTGGAATTTATCCTCGGTTACATAATATAGCAGAAAGCTGGAAAATTTAATATTCCAAGGGAAAATTATTTCACCGTTGAAGGTAATGTTTTCCAGGGCCAGGTCATCATTAAAAAACATTCTCAACCTGAAATCGTATTTTTTTCTGACCTTCATCTCAATATCAAATTTCAGGTTCTTGACATTGTACCCCTCCACCCAGAATCCTTCGGACCGGTAGCGTGAAACCAATGAGTAATCCAGGGAAAAGACCAATTTCCACCATTCCTTTTTCAGGGATAATAGATAATTAAATTCGGTCTGGTTCAGATCCAGGTTATCCCAGACATGATTGACGTTCAGGACAGGAATGATTTTGAATCCCAGGGGGAAAATCAATCCGGAAGCCTTTAAGACGGTATTGATACCCGGGAAAATGTGTGAAGTCGTGGTTTCTTCTCCGGGCAGGGTGGAAAACATATAATAAGGGGAGATATCAATGCTCACATTTTTATCCAGAAAGAACAGGGTCTTGAATTTCAGATTGGTACTGAAATTCCGGGTCTGGGTGGCAGTCAGCAGATTTTCGGATATATTGTAAACCGATGACAGGGACAGCAGGGAACTGGAAAAATCCATGGATACCGAATAATCCTGGGTATCCAATTCTACCTCATCCCGGATTATCTTTCTGAGGTAGTTGAAATTAAAATTAAGTTTTTTAATGACCTTCAAGGGAGTGGAAAATCCGTAGGAATAGCTGTTTTTTAAATTGTGGGTAAAACTGACCCGGGGGCTGATGAACCGGTATGCGGTCCACATGAACCAGGTGCTAAAATCGAATACAGTGGGAATATTTTCACGTCCGGAAATATTCTGGGAAATGGCATAACTGAAATGCTTCAACTCCTTTTTGTGAGCAAGGGTAAAATTGAAACTCTCATCACCCGTATTGTACAGGGCGGACAGGTTGATGAATTTCTTTTTCTGGATCAGCCAATCCACCTGACCGGTCACCATGATCCCTCGCTTGATTTCGGCATCCTTGTCAAACAATTCCCGTTCATACAGTTTGAAATTGAGATCACCGTTGAGAAATTTTTCTCTCATCCGGTACAGAAAGGTAAGGGACATGCCGTCCAGGGAGGACAGTCCGATATTTTTGAAATAAAAACGGGTTTTCTCCGGAATCTTGCCCCGGGTAATGGAAAAACTCTTGAAGGGGATGGAGGGCATGCCAAAAAAATAGGGGAAAACCATTTTGGCCCTGATTTTTTTGTTTTTATTGATTTTAAATTCGGAAAACTCCCAGTACAGGTCGGATTTTTTCAGCTGAAGGGGACCCTTCTTCTCGATAAGGTCAACCAGGCCCATATCTCCCCAGCTGCTGATCTGCTTGTCAAAGGCTTCTACCCTGAAGGAGAAGGGATAACCTTTGAACACCAGTATATCGGCTTTTCGGAGCCTGCCCTGCCCTGAAATGGTGATACTACCGTAAATTACCC
>DAOVIP010000037.1 GCA_030671465.1 Candidatus Aminicenantota bacterium
ATCTCCGGAACAATGAGTCCCGGTCCCCGGGATTTTTTTCCGGTATTGACCCGGTCGGCAAACCGGTAACAATCGAAATGAATAAAATAGGCGATTGATCCCTCTCTTCCCTTTTGGGTTTTCGGTGAATATTCAAACTGATTCATCAGGGTGAAGGTAGGGCTGACGATTTCATTGGGATTGATCCCCAGAGAGCTGGCAATGCCCTTGGTCATCAGGGTTTTTCCGGCTCCCAGCTCACCGATCAGGAGAACCAGTTCCTTTCCTCTTAATTGGAGGCCCAATTTTTTTCCGATATCAAATGTATTATCCGGAGAAGGGGAATTGAGTTTTAAATTCATCGAGGTTTATAAATGCCCGGGGAATGAAATTTAAAATATCCGTAGCGGTCAATCCTATCTCACCGGTTTGCTTGGCTGCCAGGTCCGCGGCAAATCCGTGTAGAAACACTGCAGCCTGGAGTATGGTATCCTGGTCATAATGATTGTAGAACTGGGCGATCATCCCCGATATCAATCCGACAAGAACATCTCTGATGCCTGCGCTCGCCATTCCGGCATTGCCGGTTTCATTGATGAATACACGTCCCTGGGGGGTGGCGATAACCGTATGATGTCCCTTCAATATCACAACTACATTATATTCTGCGGCGAATTCCCGGCTTAGCCGGATTCTGTTTTTCTGGATCTCCTTGATTGAAATACCGGTCAACCTGGAAAATTCACCCGGATGGGGGGTTAGAATAATCGGGAAGTCCCTTTTGACTTTTAAAAAATCTTTACCCATCTGGAAAATATTGATAGAATCAGCGTCCAGGATAATGGGAACCTTGGCATCTTGGATAAACCGGGTGGTCATGTCATAGGTTTGTTTGGTATTTCCCAGGCCGGGTCCCATCAGGATACAGTTGAATTCATCCAATCTCTTGATGATGTCATCCAGCTTTTTATACAGTAATGTCATTATTTCGGGATGGGCCTGTACGGCCAGGGTCCGATTTTGCTCATCGGTGGCGATGGTACACAGCCCGGCTCCGGCTCTGAGGATGGCATAGGAGCTCAATATTCCGGCACCGGGTTTTTCCAGGGAACCGGATATGTTCAGGCAGTGACCGTAATGTCCTTTGTGAGAATCAATTTCTCTGGTTTTGAGCAATGCCCTGAAATCTGCTGGTTGAATCAATTGGATATAATATTTTTCATTTTCCAGTAGGGAACGGGGAATCCCGATATCCACAATCTCCAGATTGCCGCAGTGCTTGTTCCCATCCGGATAGAAATGGGATATTTTGGGGCACAGGAAGGTTACCGTATGAGCGGCCCGAATATGATCACTCTGATCGGGAAGAAAATTTTCTGACAGACCGGAAGGAACATCAATTGAAACGGTTTTGAATCCGGATTCGTTGACCAGGCGGATCAGCGGGGAATAAAAATCATCGTTAATTGGTTGATTGATACCGGTCCCGAAAATGGAATCGATGATAAATGTATCTTGTGGATTGTATTGTTCAAGCCGTTTTCGGAGATCATCAGCTGTTTTCAGTATCAGAAATGTGAGGTTTAAATTTTTGATGATCTGAAAATTTGTTTTGGGATCTGGATTCAATTGACCGGGAGCGGAAAGCAGAATAAACTCCACTCCATAGCCCTTTTGCCACAGTATTCGCCCACAGGCGATCCCATCCCCCCCGTTGTTGCCCTTTCCGACAATGATCAGGGCATTTTTATATTCGGGTTGGGGAAAGGCTCTGGCAATCACCCGGGCGGCTGCTTGTGAGGCATTTTCCATTAAAACGATTGATGGTATTCCAATCTCATGGATGGCCCGGGTATCCAGCTCCTTCATCCATTCGGCATATAATATCTTCATTTGGATTTCTTCTTGGTTTTTGGCTTTTTCTCTTTTTGAACAATCTCATCCAGTTTTGAAGCCAGGATTCCCCCAAAGCCGCCATTGTCTTTATAGGCAATTTCTTTTTCCCTCTTTCCCTTTTTCTTGGTGTCCCTTTTATCCAGCACTTTTTCCTTCAATTCTTCCAGCTTGATTTCGCTTTTGATCTCATCAATATCCATCTGGTCATCTTTGGATTTTTTATCAATTTTCTTTTTGGATAGGAGTGGCTTTTCGATATCGATCTTTTTCTTGTATTTTCTGGGATGATCCTTTTTTCCGCTGGGTCTTTTTTCCGAATCCAAACCAGATAAATGATCAGCCGGGGCTGCCTTGGATCTGAAGGCGGCTGGGGATTTTTTCCTTATATCGTCGCGATGGTATTCGCTTTCTGGTTTTCTCCAGGATTCCCTGCCTTTTGGTTCTGTTCTATCCCGGATTTCCCGTATTTTTTTCTTCTCCTTCTCTTCCTTCAGTTTTTCCTTCATCCACATTTCCTGTTCTCTCTTCTGCCGGTGTTCTTCTCGCTTCAGTCTGATTTCTTCCTGGCTTTTCTGATCCTCTTTCATTTTTTCCTGTCTGACCACTTCGCGTTTTCTCTGGGCTTCTTCAATTAAAATCTCACGTCTCTGGCGCTCCTCCTCTTCGATTTCAATAACCGCATCTGAATCCAGATAAAAGATGTCCACGATTTTTTCCGATTGAATGAATTCCGGATTGCTCAGGATAACCTCTTCGACAAGTTTCAGGTTTATGGGATAAATCAAATCCAGAATATGGTAAAGCCTGAGAATGTGAATTTCATAATTTTTTTCCTTGTGGCCGAAGTCAAGGAATATTTTATGGATCAATTTATTCAAAGTTGTGATATTTCTGTACTCATCTACCTTCAATTCTATGGTATTGAAAACATCGGATTCCAGAAACAATGACTTGTTTGCAAAAACCGGTGAGGCAATTTTTTCTTCGGTTGCCTGAAAGGTTTTATTCACAGGCGAATAGGTGATATTGTTGGCGATGGTTCCCTTTTTGGTTGTCCGAATATTAAATTGGAATTTATCCTCACCTATTTGCTCAAATGACAGGTTCATTCCCTGGAGTGCTTTGTAACTGTCATATACTTCTTTGAATCCCAGAATCAGATTTACATCATGGTAATAATAAAGGAGGTGGGATTTTTTTGTCTGGGAATCCAACACCTCTATCTCTATGGAATCTCCGAAGTGGTAAATACCGGATTTCAATTTCAATGCCCCTGAATAGATTTCTCTCTGGGTCAGGTAGTGTTTATTGCTGTCATTATCAAAAACATGATCTTCAAATTTTTTTCTTCTCTGGCTCAGGTTCTTCTTGTTCTCGAAGGATACCGTTCCTACCAATGGATTCTCTTCACTGACAACAGAATTTTTTTTCAAATAATATATGACTGAAATGAGATTCCATTTTCCCCAGCCCTTTGATGAGGTTTGCTGAAAATCGATTTTATAATCCTGTTTCATGCGGAAATTCAGGGCGAAGCAATAGGAATCGAATTCCGGATCGACCGTTTTTATGTTCAAAAAATGTTCCACCAAAAATTCCGTACTTTCGGATTTTTTACTTTCTTTTAAAAAATCTTTTACCTTGTTGAATACCTCAGGCTTTATGTCAATCATGTTTTTAGAAAGCAGAATTTTTTCACAAATCAGGGATATGTCATTTTCTTTATGAATGGCGGTCCGCACTTTTTTCTTCAGGACCATGAAGTCTTTTTTAACCAGGGGATCCTGTGTTTTCCTGGGGTCCAATTCTGCCTCCAGATGTTCAACTTTTTCACAGGGTTTGCTCTGTTTGTGGGGCAATAGAAGTTCGATTTTTTGTCTTTGCAGATAATCGGTGTACTTTTTGAAATCTGAGGTCCCTTCATAGCACAGTTTGATCTCCTCAATTCCAAAACGGTTCCATACCGCGGATATTTTTAAAACCACACCTCGGTCCATTTCAATGCATTTTTTTGAACCAATGGGGATTTTACCCGGATATTCTTTATATATCAGATCACCTACCTGGTATTCACAGTTGGGATTATATATTTTGACGATATTTTCTCTTTTGTCCCGAGTTTTATATAGGGCAAGTTTATGGACAGCCTCATCCATTTCAACCGGTTTTAATTTACCCTTTAAAAAATCTCTGATAAAATCAATATCATTTTTTTCAATGTTTAGATTTACGTCCACATTATACTCCTTACATTGCACCTAAGCCTGTACAATTCTGGTGCCTGATCGGCCAATTAATGCTGCTTTTAACTTTTCTGTCGTAGTGATGATGACTTCTTTGCCTCCTCCTTTGATATAATCGATAGCAGCCTGAATTTTGGGTCCCATTGAACCAGGCGGGAATTGACCCGCATTCAGCATTCTGGTTGCTTCATGAATATCCATAGTTCTAATGGGTTCCTGGTTTTCTTCTCCGAAGTTCCTGAATACCCGGTCTACCCCGGTTAGAATGATGAACAGATCAACCCCGGCCTCCCTGGCGATAAGGGACGAGGCATGGTCTTTGTCAATAACCGCCTCCACGCCGTCAATATACCCCATCGAATTGATATAGACGGGGATACCGCCCCCTCCCGCTGCGATGACCACGATACCGTTTTCAACCATGGTTCGAATGGATTTTTTGGGAACGATATCAATTGGCTTGGGAGAGGAGACAACCCTTCTAAACCCCTTGCCTGCATCTTCTACCATTTCCCACTTGTGCTCTTTGATGAGCTGCTGGGCTCTGAAGGAATTATAAAAGGGGCCAATTGGTTTCGAGGCTTTTTCAAATGCCTTATCCTCTTTGGAAACAATGACCTGGGTCAGAATGGAAACCACCTCTTTGTCAATGGAATGCTTTCTCAGTTCATTCAGTATGGCCTTTTCCAGCAGGTATCCCATACTGCCTTCGGTCATGGCATCACAAACATCAATTGGAAAAGGGGGGATGATATTGGAAGCCGATTCCATCTGAATCAGGATATTACCCACCTGAGGTCCGTTTCCGTGCACGATAATGAGTTCGTATCCCTTGTTGATGATATTGACCATCAGTCTGGCTGCTTTTTTGGCATTCCGATACTGCTCTCTGGCACTGCCCCTGCTATGGGCAGGAAGCATGACATTACCGCCAAAAGCAATTAAAGCCAGTTTGTTTTTCAATATCCATCTCCTTATTAAATACCCAAGAAAAAATTTCTCAGCGGGAATATTCAGATTATTTGTTAAATTTCTTATATAGAATTTCTTTTAAGTTCGGGGTACCTATCTCATCCAGTTCATAGGTAACCCGTACTGTGGGTTTCTTGAACTGTACAATACGGCCCAGGTCAATCGGTGTGGCAATGATAACCAGATCCGCTTCCACTTTGTGAATGGTGGCTTCAAGATCTTGCATTTGCTGGCTGTCGTAACCCATGGCCGGGAGTAAGGGGCCAATTTCAGGGTATTTTACAAAAGTATCGGCAATGGATCCGACTGCAAAAGGCCGCGGGTCAATCAGTTCAGCTGCCCCGTATTTATAGGCAGCCATGATCCCGGCTCCGTATTTCATTTCCCCGTGGGTGAGGGTTGGGCCGTCCTCTATGACCAGCACTCTCTTTCCTCTGATCTTTTCGCTCTGATTAACGAATACTGGTGAGGCTGCATCCACAACAACAGCTTCGGGATTGTGATTGCGAATATTTTCTCTGATGGTAAGGATATTATTCAAATCGGCGGTGTCGATTTTATTGATTACAATGACATCTGCCCGCTTGAAATTCACTTCGCCCGGATAATAAGACAGTTCATGTCCCGGTCGATGGGGATCAACCACCACGATTTCCAGGTCGGGTTTATAAAAGGGGGAATCATTATTCCCGCCATCCCAGAGGATAATATCAGCGACCTGTTCGGCCTCTATGAGTATTGCTTCATAGTCAACCCCGGCAAAAACAATGATGCCTTTTTCAATATGGGGCTCGTATTCTTCCATTTCTTCGATGGTGCAATTGTGTTTTTTCAGATCTGCAACGGTTTCGAATTTTTGAACTTTTTGCTTGACCAGATCTCCATAAGGCATGGGGTGCCTGATAGCGGCCACCCGGTATCCCATTTCCTGCAGTATGGCGCCAACTTTTCGGGTGGTCTGGCTTTTTCCGCATCCGGTTCTGACTGCACAGACCGAAACCACCGGCTTGGTACTTTTTATCATGGTTTCCTCAGATCCCAACAAAACAAAATTGGATCTGCCTTTATTCACATCCGCCGCTTTATTCATAATATAGGAATAGGAAACATCACTGTAGGAGAAATAAACGTCCTGAATATCAAATTTTTCAATCAATTCAAACAATTCAGATTCCGGATAAATATCAATACCCTCTGGATATAATTCCCCGGCCAGTTCTTTTGGATATTTTCTTCCTTCAATATTGGGAATTTGAGTCGCTGTAAAGGCGACAACCTTAATTTCTGTGTTTTTCCTGAAATAGGTGTTGAAATTATGAAAGTCACGTCCGGCTGCACCCATTATCAAGGCGTTACGCATGTTTTCCTCCTGTTATGGTTAAAAAGAACTTTTGATCGTAAGTCATGAGTATAATCGATATGGGGCCTTAAGTCAAATCATTTTTGCTTTTTTGGCAGTGGTGATCGGTATTAACCTGTTGGCAGATTTTGATGGTTGAGGTATAATCATATCTGGAGGCAGTTAATGAAAATAATGTTGATGATTATCCTGATTCTGGTCTTGAGTGGGAGGATTCCCGCGATTGAAAAGCAGCAAAAGGAGAAAACCGATATGTGGCAAGATTTCTGTGTGATGGAAAAACCATTGCCGGTACCCAATGACCGGCTTGAGGGTTTTAATTCCATTCGGTTGGATGAGGCAGCGGCATATTTGAGATTTCTGGCTTCGGATCTTTTACAGGGCAGAGAAACCGCCACTGCCAGTTTTGATATTGCCGCAGAATTTGCAGCCACCTTTTTCAGGCTCTGGGGTATCGAGCCGGTAGGGGATCCGGTGCCAGCCAATCGGCTTCCTGTTTCTTTTTCCGGCGCTGGAAATCCCAAACCGAGCAGAAGTTATTTTCAGGAAATCCAGATGAAAGAAATTGTAAAAAGCACAAGTCAATTGATGGTCGGGTATTCCGATGGATCCGTAATCCAGACCAGAACTTTCCAGCCCGATGTTGATTACTCCTATTATGCCAGAGACAACCGGAGCCTGTCTGCCCCAGTGGTATTCGTGGGGTACGGTATCAGTGAAAAGAAACTGAAGTATGATGAATACCGGGGCATAGATGTCAGGGGGAAAATTGTGATGATGATCACCGAAATGCCCGGGGTGAATGATTTGAATTCTCCCTTCAATCAGGCTGAATACAAGGATAAATACATGCCCAGGAGGCGAATGCATCGGTTGTCACCCAAGGTTTCCCTGGCCAAGGAGAAAGGGGCCTTGGCTGTTTTGCTGGTGGAGAATTCCCCCCGGAAGAACGGTGATGTGGCCAAAAAGGTGATCGATTCCCGAAAAAAAGATGATGAAAAACCAATTTTTTCACGGACCCGTAAGCAACTTTCCCTGATTCAGTCTTCAACCTCCATGCCCTGGGAGACTCTGCCCTATGTGCGAATTTCACAGGAAATGGCAGAGGCTATCCTGGAATTTGGCAAATTGAAACTGGATCAGGTCAAAGTCAGAATGGAAAAACACTTAATACCTCAATCCCAAGAATTGGTCGGGGTTTCGGTCAAACTGGAAAATCAGGCAGAAACCCGCCTGGTCAGAAGCCGCAATGTTCTGGGTTTTATTAAAGGTTCTGACCCTGTACTGAAGAATGAAGTGGTGGTGATAGGTGCCCACCTGGATCACCTGGGACGGAAGGGAGATTACATTTTCAACGGAGCCGATGACAATGGTTCCGGTTCGGTGGCAGTCATGGAGATTGCAGAGGCCTTTTCAAGAAATAAAATAAAACCCCGGAGATCCGTATTATTTGCACTCTGGACCGGGGAGGAATCCGGATTGCTGGGATCGCGTTATTATGTCCAGAATCCTTATTTTTCCATGGGAAAAACTGTTGCCTGCCTGAACCTGGATATGATCAGCCACACCTGGACCCTGAGCAATCTCAAAAGAATCAATAAAATGTGGAGATTGGGAATCCCGGAATCGGTTCTGGGAAAAATCAATTTGAACAACTTTATCAGCCTGGTCATGGATGCCAATTCAATGCTGATTAACCAGGCCATTGAAGCCAGCAACCGGTATATGGGCCTGACCATCTACTGTCGAAAATCAACGCGCAAGGGCTGGGGATCGGACCATGCACCTTTTGCCGGAATGGAAGTCCCCTGGGTTTTCTGTTTTGCCGCTACTACAAAGGACTACCATGAACCCAGTGATAGTATGGAAAAAGTGGATCTGAAATTGATTCAGAAATATTCACGGCTGACCTATTTGATGGCCTTTGAACTGGCCAATCATTGATGGAGAGGCCCGGGATGATTTAACTGCTTCAATTGAATTGATCAAACCAGAGTATCATTCCGATAAAACAGTCGGCAGCCGCTGTTTCATGTGTTCCCCCGGGAATGGTAATCAGGGAAATGTTTGTGCCTCCGTTGTTCCTTAAATTATTCACCGTGGTCAGGGCATTTTGGTAGGGAACCACCTGGTCGGCATTGCCATGAAAGAAGCGGATAGGAGCCCGGGGTGTCCAATTCAAGAGTGTGTTTTGCTGGAATGCGGAGCTGATTTCTGGTTCATTGCCGTTTAAAAAATCATTCCGGAAACTGGTTTTGACCAGCTGATTGAATTGGCCCGGGAGCTGGCTGATAATTTGTCCCCAGGTCAGTGAGCCATTATACAAATTGGGCATCATATCCCCATAAGGAGAGTTGAAGATATCATTCAGGCGGTTCCAGTCATATATTTCATCATAGGCAGTAAAAAGATACCCGATATATCCCAGGTCAATATAGGAGGATTTGTTGAACACATCGCGAACCGTACCGTATAGATCGTAGGGGCCGGCCATCGGAGCCACTGCGGTAATATTGATTTCGCTGGTATAATTTTGTTCAATTTCTTTTTGCAGGGCCAGGGTGACATATCCACCCTCGGAATACCCGGTTAAAAACAACTGGTTGTTATATTCAATTCCATTCTCATTGCAATATTGCCGGGCGGCCCGAATGAAATCAATGGCAGTGATGGCATTTGACTGGCCGTGACAGTAGGGATGCATGAGGGTGGATATTCCGAAACCCAGGTAATCCGGGATGCAGCTTAAATATCCCAGTGAAGACATGTACAACCCGGCGATACCTTCCACTGAATTCAGGGGGCTTTCCGAAGCCACCAGGTTTCGCTTTGATTCCGTGCCGTGTTGCAGGCTCAATAGGGGAAAACTCAGGTCTGCATCGGGTACTATCAATGCGCCCGATGCCTGGACCGAATTGCCATTGACATCCACGGTTTGATAAACAATTCGAATGGCATCCACGGAATAGTGAAGACCAATTACGTGGTCTATACCCAAATTCGACCACAACTGCCTGATTTCAGCTATGGAATAGGCATTGATCATGTTAGAGCTGATTATATCCCCTCTTTCCCGATTTTCATTATCGTTCTGTAAACAAGCGTTGAATGAAATCAAGTAAATTGAAATTAAAAAAAGTATGGTGTTGGCCCTTTTCATGAAGTTCTCCTGGGAAAGCTGAAAATCACCTGCTTTCTTATTTCTTGTATTTGCAAAAGTTTCTGTATTTTGAGGAGGTAAGAACCTCTTCAATAATAATGTCAAAGTAATAGGAGCCTTTCTTTTCTGGTTTGTAGGCGAGCTTGAAATCCAGGGTTTTGGTCTTCAATATTTCGTTCCTGGGTCGGGTTACGGTTTTATTTTCTGTGAGTTTTTCAATTTTTTGATAGTTGTGATACACATATATATCGATTTTGAATTTGACAACCATCTGATCCTCATTCTCTTCAAAACTGAGTTTCTTCACGGGGATCTC
>DAOVIP010000068.1 GCA_030671465.1 Candidatus Aminicenantota bacterium
AAACAATCAGCAGTTGGCCATCCGTTTCGTAAACATCCCTGACCTTACCGCTTTTAAATTTCTTCAAAGGAATATCAACCTGCCCGATTCCAGCATTCATACTGCCCTCCTTATAGTTATCTTCTATTTCTTATATTTATTCAATCTTTACAAAATTGAATAACCGACAATCAATCCGGCCACTACAATAGATATCATACTCATGAGCTTGATCAATATATTCAGAGAAGGCCCTGAGGTATCTTTGAGCGGGTCACCTACTGTATCTCCCACTACACCGGCCTTATGAGCCGGAGATCCCTTGCCGCCCAGGTTTCCCTGTTCAATGAATTTTTTGGCATTATCCCAGCTACCACCCGCATTGGCCATGAAAATTGCCAGAATGAATCCCGATCCCAGCGCACCGACCAGAAGCCCCATCACTCCCGGCACCCCCAGCAGGATTCCGGTTAAAATGGGCATGATAATTGCCAATGATGACGGCAGGATCATTTCTCGCTGAGCCCCCCGAATGGATATTTCCACACAGGAAGCATAGTCCGGAGTGGTCTTCCCTTCCAGTATACCCTTGATCTCACGGAATTGCCTTCTGACTTCATCAACCATTTTTGAAGCGACTTTTCCAACCGCCTTCATGGTTAATCCCGAGAACATAAATGACATCATGGATCCGATAAATACACCGACAATGACTTTGGGGTTCATTAAATTGACCTTGAATAATTCCATGAAATTTTCAATGGTCAGATGATCAACCTGTTCAACGTTTGAAAACACCTTTCCCAAACCCACCACCACTGTTTCACCCTTATTTATGATATGCCTCATTCCAGCTTTAACCTCTTCAATATAGGCTGCCAGCAGGGCCAGGGCAGTTAAGGCAGCCGAACCAATGGCAAATCCTTTTCCGGTAGCCGCCGTGGTATTTCCCAGGGAATCCAGGGCATCTGTTCTCTCCCTGACCACTTTGTCCAACCCGGCCATTTCCGCATTTCCACCGGCATTATCGGCAATCGGTCCATAGGCATCAGTAGCCAGGGTAATACCCAGAGTTGAGAGCATTCCCACTGCTGCCACGCCGATGCCATAGAGCCCCATTATGGCATTTTTAAATCCGCCGGCAAATGCAAAAGCACCAATAATCCCGCAGGCAATGGTTATAACCGGTATTGCTGTTGAAATCATTCCCGATGATAATCCGGCAATAATCACTGTGGCTTCACCGGTTTTGGCCTTTTCAGCCACCTCCAGGGTTGGTTTGTAGCTGGCAGAGGTGTAGTATTCCACACTTTTCCCCACGATGACGCCGACCACCAAACCTACCACAATGGAACCGAATATGCCCAGGTTCTGGGGAAGCAGCAGCTTGACCGAAACAAAAGAACCAATAATGATAATCAATGAACTGACATTAATTCCCACTCCCAGAGAACTTAGTAGTTGTTTTTGGGTTGCCCCCTCCCTTGTCTTCACCAGGTATATACCCAGTATTGAGGCTAGGATTCCGATACCGGCAATGACCATGGGCAGTACAACCGCATTGTATGCCAGGGACGGGTTTAACAGGACATAAGCGGCTGCTCCCAGAGCTGCAGATGAAAGAATGGCACCGGTATAGGACTCGTACAGGTCTGCGCCCATACCCGCGACATCTCCCACATTGTCTCCGACATTATCGGCAATAGTTGCCGGATTTCGTGGATCATCCTCGGGGATACCAGCCTCTACTTTTCCCACCAGGTCTGCACCCACATCTGCGGCTTTGGTGTATATACCGCCGCCAACCCGGGCAAACAGTGCCTGGAGCGAGGCACCCATTCCAAAGGAAAGCATGGTTATAGTGGTAATCACCAGGCTGTTTTTCAGCCATATATGCAACACAATAAACCATAAACTAATATCCAGGAGGGCCAGACCAACCACAATCAAACCCATTACGGCTCCACTCCTGAAAGCGACCTTCAGGGCTTTGTCCAGTGAATCACGAGCCTGATTGGTGGTCCTGGCTGAGGCCAGGGTGGCTGTGGTCATTCCGATAAATCCGGCCAGCCCGGAGAAAAATCCCCCAGTTAAAAAGGCAAAGGGTGTCCAGAGAGATTGTACCTTTAAAACGAAGGATAAAAAGACCAGGAACAATGCCGCAAAAAAGAAAAATATGACGACAATTTTATATTGCTGCTTGATATAGGCCCTGGCTCCCTTTCGGACAGCCTCGGCAATCTCGACCATTTTTTCATTCCCTTCAGACAGCTTCAAAACACTTCGGTAAAACCCATATGCAAAGGCCAGGGCAATGATGGCGGAAACAGGTGCAATTGAAAACACAATGATGTTTTCCATTAACAAACCTCCTAGTGATTGATTCAATTCCTGGGAAAGGAAAGATAAATTCTAATCGATTCGCCCCCTGTTGTCAACAACAAAATTGGTGGCCTCTGAAGTTCTAAGAGCGAATTATTTCTTGAAGAGCAGGAATTTCAATATGGCCACATAATCCCTGAAAATAAGCCGGATATTTCTCAACCGCTGCTTGATACTTCGGGCCCTGTAAATTTCTGAAATAGGCATTTTGGCAATTTTGAAATCTTCATAACCGAGGTAGCTGAGTATCATGTGGCTTCTCCTTTGATGATATGGTGAAGTACAAACAATGATGCTTTTGAAATTCTGCTTCCTTATGATATTCAAACTATTTTTGCAGCTTTCAAATGTATTCTGGCTCTGTCCTTCGAAAAAAATATGGGATTCATCAACCTGACGTTTTAGAAGGTATTGCTTGATCTTCTTGATGGCCGGACTGCCCCGGTACAGGGAGCCATCCGAAAGGATGACACTTCTCTTTTTCTGGTGGTAAAGACCGACCGCCAGATTCAAGCGCTCTTCGGTACTGAAACCTATGACCACCTGAGGCCGTAACCCGCCCCCCAGAATCAGTATGGCATCTCCATAATCAGGATGGATTTCCTGGCCAATATCAAGCGGAGTTAAAAATATTTTATAAATATTGCTTAAAATCATTACCCCGGTACATATTATCAAAATACCCAAGAAGATGATCAATTTTCTTTTCATAGTGTCAGAGATTAAAATATTATTATGGTGTTCTCACCATTTTCCCCGATTGATTGTATTTCATATTGACAGAAGTTGCAAGGAAAAAGTGATGAAGAAATATTATCAATCCCTGAGAGCCATTCGTTTCCTTAAAATGAAACTGATTCCAATTCCAATCTCAAAGATATTCATGATGATCAGTATCAGTGAGCCCAGATAAGGTAAAAATTTCAGCAGCGTATAAAAAACGACCCCGATGAGCAGTAAAATGGAAGGAGATATGTTGGTAGCCCGGAGGAAATTCGAAATCCTGGTACCGATATACAAAAACATGACGGTTCTACCAAATATCAGTATCAAAAAATAAACCAGTATCAGGGCCAGCAGCAGAGGAATTCCAATGATCAAAAAGGTTAGTACAATAAAGACGATCAGTAAAAACAGGGAAACGAATATGGACACCAGCCCGATCATTCCGATTTTAAGAATGTTTTTATCAAACATTTCCATGGCCTGATTGATCTTTTGGGGGAGAATAGCCAGAACCACCAGGGTCAGAATCAACCAGAATATGATTTTGAGTATTCGAAGAAAAGTGATGGTTTTTGAGTCGCTGATAATGGGGATCAGTGTACTTTCGATCTTTTTCAGATCAAAACGGAAATAAAAGAACTCTCCGTTGACCCTGCTCATGACATCCCGTTTCAGTTCTCCGCCAATAACCAGAAGTTCACCCTTGATCCGGGCATTTTTCCCGATTTTCACCTTCGAACCAAAGCAAATCACATCCTCTTTCACTTCACCGTCCAGATTCAAATGGCCGCCGATCATAACAACTGATTTTGCGACCACACCTTTAATATCGATCTGGCCGCCCAGGGAAATTATATTATCCGGATGGGTTGATCCTTCCAGTACTACCAATTTCTTTTTTACTTTCAAATCAGAACCGGAATACAAATTAAAGGCAACTGCCATAACCACCAACAACAACAAAATTTTTTTCATTTTCCTCTTTCCTCCAGCTGCCAAGCGATTCTCCAGGTCAGATTTTTTGCTTTCCGGATCGTTTCACCAATAGCAGGTATATTGCATAAACCAAAATCATGGACAAAATCAAGACCGAAAAACCGAATATTTCGATTCCGATATTCACATTAAAAATTATTTCAAAGAATTTATTGATGGACTTGAAAATGGCATAAACCGATGAAAATATATTGGATATAATCTTGATCACCTGGCCAATCCAATTATAAGTGCTATTGGAAGTTAATTTCAGTGCCTGGATAAGGCTGTTATTGGAAAAATCAAAATAGATGTATATCCAGGACACCAGCAATACCATGCTGGCAGCGATCAGGGCAAATATCGAGGAGTAGGTCGGTAATTTTACATATATTCTCTTCATGACATTTTTCACAATTTGAGCGGGGGGTTCCGTATATACTGGATCAGCCAGACCATTCTCCATCTGCACATACTGCTGGTATTTCAACTGACACTTCTTACATACGATTAGATGGTCCCGAATTCTCGATGCTTCTACCGAACTGAGGCTCTTCTCAAGGTAATGTTGAATTTTTTCATCACGCAAACATTCCATCTTTCTCGATCTCCTTTCTCAGTAACTCTTTGGCCTTGAAAATTCTGTTTTTTACCGTCCCCACTGGAAGCCCTGAAATTTCTGCGATCTCATCATATTTCAACTCCTGCAGATAGCGCATCAATATGAGTTCCCTGTATTTCATGGGTATCTGGTCCACAGTTTTCCACAAATAGGTTTTCACCTCATCTTTTTCCAAATTATCGAATCCGTCTTCACTGATAAAATTTTTTGATTCGACCAGACGCTTCTGGGAAATATTATCGCCATTCAGGGAATCCACATAGACCTGATTTTTTCTGATATGATCAATGACCAGGTTATAGCAAATCCGATAGGCCCAGGTTGAGAATTTATATTGAAAATTATACTTGTGAAGAACTGAAAAAATCTTAATAAAAAAATCCTGAGTCAACTCAATGGCTACTTCGTCATTTCGAACCATCCGGATCACGAAATTATAGATTTTTTTATTATATTTTTTCATAAGTTCCTCAAAAGACAACTTGCTTCCATCAAGTATTTTTTCTATCAATACTTGATCGTCATCCAATAACATTTACGATATTTTCAATAGAAAAGTTTTAGAAGTCATGTTTTAGTCCAGGTTTCCATCAATAATTTCAACATCATCCGGAAGTGTGAGATCAAAATCCTGGTCGCTCAGCTTCACCTTGGCCTGATAGTTTTTAAAATGGTATTCATATTTCACCCCCGAGACATCATGTTGAATGACCCTCTCCGGGAGTCCATTCGACCCGATATAAATCCGGAAATTTAGTTCTTCTTTTTCCGAATCAATGGAGATCATTTTTCCCCGGTCATAACAGGTAATGTACTCCGAAATCTCATCGGCAAATAACAGTTGCCAAATCCACCTCTGGTTCTTCCCAGCGATCTTTCCCTTCATCAACTGGTTGTTTTCCCGATCGTAAAAACGGTAAAGGCTATCAGTTAAAATAAAAACCTTGAAATCCGGGTCCAGATAGGTCCATTTCAAACAGGTACTATCCTTGAATAGAATTTCACCGGATTCTTGAATTTCCAGTTCCCCTTCCATATAAACCTGCTGCACAAAACCGACTTTAAAGGGTTTTATCTGGTTGAGGGCATGCCTGACCTGATTCAGCAAAGTCATTTCCACTGCTTCTGAGTTGAAAAACAACGCGAATACCAATAATACGGTTCTAACCAAAAAAAACATCGGTAAAGTCCTTTTATTTTCCCTAGCCGCTTATTGCCAGGGGCACTTTCCCATCACATCCCCTGGGACATCATTTTTATAAAATCTTTATTGGATTTGGTTTTCGACAATTTTTCAATCAGTAATTCCATGGCCTCCACTTCGGACATCTGTGAAAGCACTTTTCTGAGCACCCAGATCTTATTGAGATCATCACCGTCAATCAGCAATTCTTCTTTACGGGTACCGGATTGGAACAGGTTAATGGCCGGGAAAACCCGTTTATCAACCAAGCGTCTGTCCAGATTGATTTCCATGTTTCCAGTACCTTTGAACTCCTCAAAAATGACCTCATCCATTCGACTCCCGGTATCAACCAGGGCAGTGGCCAGAATAGTCAAACTTCCCCCTTCCTCAATGTTACGAGCGGCACCAAAGAATTTTTTGGGCTTGTTGAGAGCATTGGCATCAATACCTCCCGAAAGCACCTTACCTGAAGAGGGAGTAATGGCATTATGGGCCCGGGCCAGTCGGGTAATAGAATCCAGCAATATGACCACGTCTTTGCCCATTTCCACCATCCTTTTGGCTTTTTCCAATACAATATCAGCCACCTTGGTATGCCGGAGCGGGATTTCATCAAAAGTTGAAGAAATGACCTCGCCATTCACGTTCCGGCTCATATCAGTGACTTCTTCAGGCCGCTCATCAATCAACAACACAATTAAAATGACATCCGGGTGATTGATTTCCAGAGATTTGGCAATACTCTGCAGGATCATGGTTTTACCGGTTCGGGGAGCTGCCACAATCAATCCCCTCTGGCCTTTGCCGAGTGGAGTCAATAGATCCATGACACGACCGGACATATTTTCGGTTCCAGTTTCCAGAATGATCTTTTCTTCGGGATAAAGGGGGGTCAGCTTTTCAAATTTCTTGTTTTTTCTGAGCACGAGTACATGCTCTGGATCCTCGGAATTGATCGCTTCAATGGATAACAGGGCAAAATATTTTTCCCCTCCTTTGGGTGGCCTTACTGAACCGGAAATGGTATCACCGGTGCGAAGATCAAATTTGTTGACCTGGGAGGGGGAAACATAAATATCCTCTGAACTGGACAAATATGCGTATTCCTGAAAGCGGAGAAACCCATACCCTTCACTATGGATTTCAATAACGCCTTCGGCAAATAGTTTTCCATTGGCACTGGCCTGGGCATTTAACACATTAAAATACAGCGAATTTTTGTCTTTTATGTCCACATTCTCAATCTCAAATTGCTTAACGATTTTCTTTAAATCCTCAACTTTCATGGCCTGTAAGTCTTTTAATGAATACATTTTTTCTCCTTTAATCATTGGTTTAATGCTTCTTCTATATACTTTAAAATATTTTCTTTGTAGTGAGTAGATTTAATTGAAAATGGAATTGCATACAAACCAAACTCTTTTTGATATTTTAAGGTTTGATTTTTTAAATGCGAATTTGAAATTTTATCACTCTTGGTAATAATTGTCAAGATTTTATAATTTTTTTGGGTTATTTTTGAAAGCAATTCAATATCTGAATCCATGAATCCCCTTCTTGAATCAATGAGGATGATTACCAGGGCAACACCCTCGATTTGCTCAAAAAAATAAGAAATCAACTTTTTAACCCGCTGGCTTTCCGTTTTGGAAATCCGAGCATAGCCGTACCCGGGCAAATCCACAAAATAAAAATCATCATTGACCAGAAAATAATTGATGCTAACGGTCTTTCCGGGCCTGGAGCTGGTTCGGGCCAGGTGCTTTCTATTGCACAGGGTATTGATCAAGCTGGATTTTCCCACATTGGACCGGCCCATAAAAATAATTTTCGCCCGACCATCATTGAAAATTTCAGCCCGGTTAAAAGCGGTTTTAACAAGGGTAACATTCTTTATTTTCATGGTTGCTAATCTTTTCGCTTTCTTTGACATTAAACCAACAAACACTGATTCTTGATTTCTTCTCTCCGGATTTCAAAAGCCAAAACAACGCCGAGTATTTACTGTATTTTTGAATTCAGAAACGGCTTGATGACCTTGCTGTTGATATTTTTTATTTTGATCGGCTTTTCCAATACCATGTCCAGGACTTCATCCATATTATCCACCAGATGAATCTTGATTTCCTCCAAAATATCCGAGGGAATATCTTCGGCCACATCTTTCTCATTCTCTGCCGGAATCAATACGTTTTTGATACCGTATCGATGAGCCGCAATTATTTTTTCTTTGATCCCACCTACCGGAATTACTTTTCCTCTGAGA
>DAOVIP010000514.1 GCA_030671465.1 Candidatus Aminicenantota bacterium
GCCATCATGCCGATCTCCCGGGTACGCTCCATAACTGCCATCAACATGGTATTGATTATTCCCATGGAGGCGATAAACAACAGGATAAAAATGATCATCCCGGTACCCTTGCTCTTCATCTGGCTGATCAATAGAAAATCACCAGCCAGGTCTTTCCAGGAATACACTTCAAGGTTCAGGTTCCTTAATTTCAGTCGCTCCCGGATTCCAAACATGACCCGCTCAATCACCCGGTCATCGCCGGAGTTCAGTCGAACGACAACTTCAGTCACAGCTGCACCCAGGCTCAACCCTTCCTGGGCGGTTTTCAAGGGCATGATGATTCTCATATTATCAACGGTCGGATTTCCGGATTCAAAAATTCCCTTCACCTCCAGATCCATGGCATTCCAGCTGAAATCCTCCTCATCGGAGGAAGTGATCATTCTGACCGTGATTAAATCTCCAACTTTTAAGCCTATGTCCTTGGCCAGATCTTTCCCGATCAGAACTTTTGCTTCTCCGGGCTGCAGCCATTCCCCCTCCAGAATTGACTCCTTTATATTGAACAGATCGGGATCCTTCTCCGTCTCAACGGCAACCCCGAGGCAGGGTAACTCATCCACACCCTTTATCAAACTGGCACCGAACAGAATACGGTTCTCGGTAGCCTTAATATCCGAAATATCATATATCAGCTCATGGACCTCTTCTGATCTATTTATAGTCAAATCCATGGGGAATTTATCCTTGCGATCAAAATACCCTTTGTGAAAGATTTTTACATGAGAGGTCTGACAATTGATGATATTGGAAATGGATTGTTGATCAATCCCATCCAGAAGACTGATCGAAGCCACCAGCAGGGCCAGTCCAATCGAAATGGCAGACAGGGCAATGAAAGTTCTCCGTTTAAAACGGAACACATTGCGAAAGGCTAATTTTAGTAGACTCCACATCATTACCTCCGCTTCTCATCGGATTCGATTTTTCCGTCTTTTAATTTGATGAGCCGCCGGGCAAAATCCATGACCATCTTATCATGGGTGGAAAATATGAAGGTGGCACCCATCTTCTGGTTCATTTCCAACATGAGTTCCAGAATTTCCTTCCCGGTCTTGGAATCCAGGTTGGCCGTGGGTTCGTCTGCCAGGATCAATTGGGGATTCTTTACCAGAGCCCGGGCC
>DAOVIP010000079.1 GCA_030671465.1 Candidatus Aminicenantota bacterium
ATTCCACAATAACCAGTTTTTGCTTTTTCATAATAACTTTTTATAGCCTCCTTCTTCCTGAATGATAATTTTCTTCAAAACCAAACCCATCAACAAGGAAATAATTTCGGATACCGAAAAATCCAGTTGCTCAACAAAATAATCTATATTTTTTACCTCATTTATATCCAATAAGTCAAGTATTATTTTTTCTTTCGATGATAAATGCTTAATTTCCTGGTTTTCTTTGTATTGGTATTCAATACCGTACTCCTCAAAAATATCCTGTGAACAGCGAATTAATTTGGCACCCTGCAAAATTAGATCATTGGTCCCTTGACTGAGGGTAGAATCAATGGGGCCTGGAATAGCAAACACATCTCTATTCTGCTCCAGGGCCAATCTGGCAGTAACCAGAGATCCACTTTTTAGAGCGGCTTCAATCACCAGGACTGCTCTCACCATGCCTGCTATTATTCTGTTTCGAATAGGAAAAAAAAATGGCCTGGGAAAAGTGTTCAGGGGGAATTCAGAAATGATACAACCATGATTGATTATTTCACTGATCAGAGATCGATTCCCTGAAGGATAAAAATGAAACAAACCACCAGCATTAACACCAATGGTCTTCCCACCTTCCCTCATTGCCATTCGGTGAGACCAGGAATCAATACCATAAGCCATCCCGGAAACAATGGTAAGTCCTGCCCGAGACAGATCCGGAACCACACGTCCAAGAGCTTTTCGCCCATAAGCCGTTGCTTTTCTGGATCCCACAACTGCAATCTTTGGAGTATCTAAAACCAGCTTGTCACCTTTAACATATATATATTCCGGTGGATCAAAAATTTCCGATAATAAACTGGGATAAAAATCATCTTCTCTAAAGATAATTTCAATTCCGTTTTTTTGACACTGTTGAATTTCTCGTTCTGCAATCTCCCGATAGTTGAATTTCAAATCTTTGATTTCAATTGGAGAAAATCCCAAGAGATTTAATTGGTGATTATCCATCTCAAATAAATCCGATAAATTTATATGTTTCTTTTTTAATCTATACTTGATCCTGTGGTTTTTAAAGGTAATCAGGTGAACCGCAATTTTTTGAAAATGCTTGTCCTCAACAGACTCCATGAATCTAAAAATGGGATCGCGGTGTTAAGGTATGGTGTATGAAGATGGCAAAATGAGTAATGGAATTTCGGAGGCCATCAATACTTTTTCAGTAACACTTCCCAGAAATAATTTTTCAATCCCCTTTCTTTGATGGGAAGTCATCACCATTAAATCTACTTTTTCCCGTTTGGAAATTTCAATGATTTTAAGTGCAGCTTCCCCGATATCATAAAAAAATTTATCAATCTTGAAGTTCAATGCTTTGGCTACATTTGATATTTTCTCACTAATCAAATTGGCCAGCTTGTCTTTCTCGAGTACTGGAACCTTGTAATTAAAAAATTCTGAAACATGAGCAACATAAAGTCGAGCTTTGAGTTGCCTGGCCAAAATAATTGAATATTTCAATTCCGATAAATTAAAATCATTTAAATCAACCGGTGCCAAAATCGTTGAAACAGTTGCATTTCGTTTGCTCTTGGGGACAACAAAAATCGGAACATTAGAGTTTCTGATTAGTCTGGATGTCGTTGATCCCACCAAAATTTGCTCCAATTCAGAAATACCTCTTCTGCCGGCAAATATGATATCAATTCCATTTGAATCGGCAAAACGGATTATCTCCTCACTGGCAACTCCCTCGATGATATTGGCCTTGAAATTAAGCTTGTGACTTGAATTGTAATTCAGTATTTTGGAAATGGATTTTTTTTTTGTTTTTTCTACTTCATTATGAAGATCCTCATTGGAAAAAAAAGCAGCCTCGTAAACCCAGTCTGAAAATTTCGGGAGTACATAAAGTGCATAATTTTTTACTTTTATGGTCTCTGAAAAAAATTTTATATAAGGCAAACATAATTTGCTTTCATTGGAAAAATCAGTGGCCCATAATAATTTTTTGATTTTAAAATCGGATTTGGATTTCATCAGATTATCCCTTAACTATTTTTTTTAAATTCTTTGAAGGTAAAAATTTGACAATTTTTTTTGCCGGTATGATCAAGGGTTGCTGGTTGTTGGGGTTAATCACCCTCTTATTATTTCGCTTGATGACTTTAAAGGTACCAAAATTGGATAAAACGATTTTTTTCCCCTGACATAAATTCTCGACCATGATTTCAATCATTAAATCAATAAAATTATATACTTCGAATTTTTTAATCATTAATTCCTTGGCCATTTTTTCTGAAATCTCTCTTTTATTCATAATCACTCCTAAAGCCTTTGTTTTACATTTCACTTGTAAACACAGACCGAATTTGCAATAACATATTAAAAATCAATTG
This sequence comes from Candidatus Aminicenantota bacterium, assembly GCA_030671465.1. Lineage (GTDB taxonomy): Bacteria > Acidobacteriota > Aminicenantia > UBA2199 > UBA2199 > CAZOWT01. The sequence goes on from DAOVIP010000079.1 coordinate 2,382, forward strand.
TCAAGTAAAAGGGCAATATATGAACCTTTTTCACCATTTGAATAATCATCCTCAATATGTTGACAAAATGAATCAAACTTTTTATACTTGAGTTGAGGAAAAAATGGAAAAATTAATCAACCAACAGGAAAAAAAATACAAAGATTTCTATCAAAATTTACGCAATAAAATCAATCATTGGGCCCGGGAGGAAAAGTGGCTTAAAAAAACCGGGAATTGGACTGATAATTTTATCCAGTACCTTCTGATTCTACCGGATATTGTCCATTTATTAATAAAATTACTGCTCGATAAAGAGATTTCTTCACTTTATAAAAGTTATATTTTGATTTCCATGGTGTACCTGATATCCCCAATTGACTTTATTCCGGATATAATTCCAATCGTCGGATTTATTGATGATTTACTGGTATCGGTCATTATATTAAATAAAATAATCAACTCCAAGGACACAAAAACTATAGGTAAGATCAAGTATTACTGGGCGGGTGATGAAGATATCTTCGCCAAGGTAAAAGAAATAATTGCGATTTTGAATGAATTGTCTTCCCGGATTCCCAAAGGACTTTATAACTTTATAAAAAAGAATAACTAAAAAAGGTTTTATTTTATTTTATTAAATTTTCCCAGTAAAATATCCTCTATTGAAAGATTGAAGAACTCATTTTCCAAAACTTTCTCCAAATGCTCCCACAGCGGACGAACCACACAATCTTCAAATAAAGAACATTTAACAATTTTAAAACAATTGGTCAGATTAATATCTTCATCAAAGGCATTGAAAATCATTTTAAGGGATATCTCGCAGGGATGTTTCTTTATCCGATAGCCGCCATGAATTCCCTGAACACTCTTAATCAAATTTGCTTTTTCCAATGGCCCTGCCAGCTTTCTCAAGTATTTGGGAGAGACATTCATTTTGGTTCCCAATTCAGCAGTATTGAGAATCTGATCAGACTCAGCCAGAAAAACCAGCATTCGTAATCCATATCGAATTTTTGTGTTGATTTTCATAAAAATAATATAGGCATTCTAGTTATAAATGTCAATTATACCGGATATTTAACACCGGGTTTTCTTCATCGACTTCTTCAACTGCTTGATTTAACAAATGTTTGGCTTTTTCAATACATATACTTAATTTATCCCCTGAAAAAAGATAAGCAGCGATTGCCGCATTTAGAAACGAACCGGTCCCATGAATTCTAAATTTTTTAGGGGAGGAATAGAAACGAGAGACCTGATCCTTCTCAAACAAGGTGTCATATATAACTTTTCCTCTTAAATGCCCTCCTTTAATCAATACATTTTTTGCACCATATTCCATTAAAATTCGGGACGTTTTTTGAATATCAGTAAAATTTTGAATTTTTTGTCCGGATAATGCACTGGCTTCGGGAAGGTTGGGTGTTAGCAAATAAATATTGTTAAAATGCTTCATTAATCTATTGAATTGGTCTTCCTTGATGAACTGAAAGTCTCCAGAACCAGAAGACAGTATGGGATCCCAAATGATCTTGATTTTCTCAAACAGGGGAATTACAAAGTCTAATATATCCAATGACCCCAAAAGTCCGATATTCAAAATTTTAATATCATAGTAATTTTGCAGAATCAAAATCTGCTTTTTTATTATTTCCAAATCAATTGGAATAAACTCCTTTACCGCAACAGGATTTTGAATCACCAGACAAGTGATAACAGAGAGATTGGGAATATTGAGATGTGAACAGATTTTGATATCTGGGCTGATACCCGCCCCACCGGTTCCGTCAAAACCGGCCAGTGTTAAAATTGCTTTTACAGAAATCTGATTATTCAGTCCCGGTTTGTTCCAACTGTCTCAAATAGATCTCTCTTTCCAGTTGTTTTTTTCTTAACTCGGTGAATCTGGCTCCCATTTCATCGCCCTTTTCTTTATAAATATCGGCTTTCAAAGGATCAGCAACAATTTTCTGTAAATATAATAATTTTTTATAAGCCCAGGGATCCGGAAATTCGGGTTTTAAGGATGTGGCTTTATCCAATGATTCAAAACCTCTGTCACATACCTGCAACCGTTCTTCGGAACCCATTAAATCCCTTGGAGTTTGATAACTCTTATTCCAGAGCACAACACCAAGTCTGTAGTATGCATCGGCAAGTAGGTTCAATTTCTCTTCCGGTAAGTTTTTCAACTCCTCATCAGATAGTTCCACCATTTTACCAACTTCTGCTTCTTTCACTTCAATTTGACTGGTGATTTCTTCCAGAGTACCGATTTCTTTTTTTTGCTCTCTTTTCTCTGCCAACAATTTATCTTTCTGGTCTATGGGAATACTTTTATTTTTCTGAACATTTTCAATGTATTGATTGATCGATTTTATCCGCTCAAATTTTTGTTGTAGAACCTCAATTTCCGAGTGAAGTGATAATACCTCCGGATTTATAATAATGTTAATCCGGAGATTATGAAACCTTACCGCTTTGTCCCATTTTCGTAAGTCCTGGAGAAAATTGATGTAAAACAGATATCCTTCTGGATTATCAGGATTTAAGGCCACTCTTCTCTCATACATGGTTTCGGCTTTATTAAATTGAGCATTCTTTTTATAAAATTCGGCCAGCGTATAATAAGCCTTGGGATTATCAGAGGCTTTATTCAGCATGACTAAATAATATTTTTCTGCTTCTTCAAAATCACCCATTTTATCGTAGATTTCACTCAATGCCAAATCAACTCTTTCATCATCAGGCTGGACTTCTTTTGCCCTTAGCAAGTAATCAATAGCTTTATTTTTGAATTCTTCATTATCAGTGACCCGTTTTATGTAGTTCTCATTGGTTGATATGTTTTTGGTGTATTTCCTGTTTTCTTCCACTTTTTGTTTGTATTCAGCATATCCCTCAACAGTTTCAAAATAGGCCATATTCTGATTGATAAAATCTTCATAGCCCTGCTTGACTTTTTTCAATTTTTGAAAATCCTCATTTTTTTCAAAACTTTCAATAGCCATATTGTTATCTTTAATTTTTTTCAGCAAATCTTCTTTTTCCGATTTCAATCTGCTTATTTCTTCCTCTTCATTGCTTTCTTCTGCTGTAAAAATGTCTTTTTTTTCTTCCGCCTCTTCATCAGTTTTTTCTTTCGCTTCCAAATCTTCCTTAAGCCTTCTCACATATTCATTATTAACCCTGATTCTTCTGGTAAATTCTTCATTATCACTCAGAATTTCAATATAACCTTCATATCCAAGAATATAGGTCATTTCTTTTTCAGTTATTTTAATCTTCTCTCTGAGATCCTTATTCTCACTCAGTTTGTTGGCAAATTCCTGATTTGAATTAACCAATTCATTTATATAATTATTATTCTCTTCGATTTGAACCTTCAGCTGTTGGTTCTGCTCAATCTTCTTACTGTAATCCTCATTTTGTTCCGGTGGATTAATTCCTGCCTTATACGATCTGCTACAAGCTGTTCCTACATAAAAATATGCGATTTTCAAATCAGGATTATATTCGAGGGCTTTTTCATATTCAACAATAGCATTTTTAAATTGTTCTTTTGTATAAAAAGTATTGCCTTTTTTAAAATGATCATTGGCCTTCAGATTACTGATTTTTAACGATTGGCATCCAGGAAAATTCAATACAAATAATAGCATCACACCGAGAATTACCAACCATGCTAATAATTTCTTCATTCAAGCCTCCTAATTATTCAACCCTTAGGATGAGATTTACTCTTAACAGAGAAATTCATTTCTCAACTAAGGAGCCTGTCATATGCAAATTATATTTATAATTTAATATGATATAAAAGTCAAGTTTATTTAATTTAAAAATTGTCATTGTTTCAGGCCAGTATGTAGGGCCTGATTTTTAATATTTATAAAACCACATCAAGAATAACCACAGATCCTGAATATAGGGAATACGCTTATTGTTCAGAAAAATTTCTGTATTCTTATGCTGATGAACAAGACTAAACAATTGATGCAGGGCTTTCGAGTCTTCGGGATAAAAACTGGCGTAAACTTTATAGGATTCTCTTGTTCCCTCTTCTAAAAAATATTTGTTTTTCGTTGCCAGCTCGAGAGCTTGTTCATAATTTGGAGATAAATGTTTTTGAAATTTAATGGTGATTTTAAAATCCCTATTGGCCTTTTTGGGATTTAAAATATTGAATAGTTTTTCATCTTCAATTTTTTTTCGGGCATCCATTTTGTTCATTATATTACAAATGCAATCGTTAACTCAAGTACCGAAAAAATTTGGAGAAGCCCGCTTATAAAAATTGTACCTTGGCAACTGATGTATCAATCAATATTTCACCCTTTTCCACAAATTCAATTAAAAAGGTGCTGCTACTCAGCTCTTTAATGATTTTTCCCTTTCCAAAAACCGGATGTTGAATATAACGTGATAGCGAATCCGAGTTTTCGGCTTCTCCTCCAGAAATCAGACGGTGATATAGCTCTTCGCTTTCAAAAACCGTTGTATAAAAAGCGGTGTGGATCTGCCGAAGAAAATAGGATGTCTTTTGAGAACCAGTGGACACGATCAAATTTTGAATAGCTCTGGTAGCTCCTACATAAAATAGTCGCCTCTCTTCTTCCAATTCATCATACCCTTTTCTTAGAAAAAAAGGCATATAAGCGGCGTTTATTCCCGCGATAATGACAGTCTGAAATTCAGTACCTTTGGCATTGTGCATGGTCAGTAAATAAACAGGCATCTTTTTTTCATTTTTTCGTTTAGGCGATTCCAAACTCATTCTATCCAATAAATCAATAAACTCTGCATTCGGATTGTTTTTTTCCCATTTCTCCATGAAAGTAATCAATTCTTTAACATTTAATAAACGTGAATGCTCCTGTTTTTCATCTAGAGATTTGACATAATTTGAGAAATCCAAAAGCAAATTTAATATTTCAGAAAAGCGAAAATTGTTTTTATTTTTGTTTAGTTCTTCCATTTTATCAAACAATTTATGGGACTTAAATTTATCCTGAAAATTATCCTTAAGTGTAAAAAATAACGACTTTTGGGTCTCTTTTGATTTTTTAATTAGCAGGTTGAGGGTCTTGGGACCAATTCCCAGTGGTAGAAAATCAACTACCCGGAGAAAAGAAAGGTTGTCTTGGGAATCTATGGTTAACTTTAACAGGGCCAAACAATCCTTTATCTCTTTTCTATCAAAAAATCGCAATCCCTTTATGATTTTAAAATGAATGTTCTGTTTTAAAAATTCCGTTTCCAAAGCCAGAGACTGAGAGTTGATACGATATAATACAGCCAGGGGAAACATTTCCGAATTTGATTTTTTCAACCGGGAAATAAGACCTGCAATCTTTTCAGCTTCCTGCTCTTTG
>DAOVIP010000196.1 GCA_030671465.1 Candidatus Aminicenantota bacterium
AAAGGAGGAGAAAAAGAAATTGATGGCTACTCCGGACATCAGCAGTGTATAGATGGAATAGCTTTTGACCAGCCGGGCAATTCCCAGGATCACCCCGATCGATATCAGGGCCCCGGCAAATCCCAGAACCACCAATCCGTTCAATCCCAGAAAAGTTGCTGACAGGTTCAGCTTGATGCCCAGGACGATTCCGGCCGATGCCCCCGATGATATTCCCAGGGTATAGGGCGTGGCCAGGCTGTTTTTGAACAGGTTTTGAAAGATCAGGCCGGACAGGGCCAGGGCAGAACCGGCCATGAAGCCCAGCAGGGTGCGGGGTAGCCGCAGCTGCCAGAAAATAAAACTGCTGCTGTTTTCCTTGAACAGGGAGCTGATATCGATTTTTGTGATTCCCACAAAGGGGAGAAGAACCAGAATCAACAGGCCCAGGGCCAGCAGAAATATATATTTTCTATTCATCGATATAAATAATCTCCCGGTTGTTGGCCGAGGTCTGGTTGAAACGGATGCCATAGAGTTGCTTGAGGATGGCCGGATCAAATTTCCGCTGGCCGGAATACACCAATTCTCCGTCTTTCAGGGCCGCTGTTTTGTTCACCAGCGGAAACAACGTCTCGATTTGATGGGAGATCACCACCAGGGTTTTTCCCTGGCGGTTCAGGTTGGCCAGGAGCTTTTTCAGGTTTGAAGCCGAGCGGGGGTCGAGAAAGGTGAAAGGTTCATCCAGCAGAATGATGGATACATCCTGGATAAAGGCCGAGGCCAGCATGACTTTTTTCCGCTCGCCTCCGCTCAGGGTATTGATGTCCCGATTTAGAAAGTCGCCGAGTCCAAATTGTTCAACAGCCTCATCCAATATGGCGTAATCTTTTGTTGAATAATCCCTGAAAAAAGAAGTGTAGGGATATCGTCCGGACAACAGAATTTCCCGTACCGACAGGGGCAGGGAAAATTCATCGAACTGGGGCAGGTAGGCCATTTTTTTAGCCAGATTTTTTCTGGATTCGGTTTTGATATTTTTGGAAAAAACCCGGATATTACCCCGGTAATTCATGATCAATCCGCAAATGATTCTGAAGAGTGTGGTTTTTCCGGCTCCGTTGGGGCCGAAGATCAGCCAGAAATCCCCCGGCAGGATTTTCAGATTGATATCCCTTAAAATGACCTTGTCTCTTATCCGAAAATTTAATTTTTCGATTTCAATCATGGGGTCTCACCAGTCTGAATAATTCAAGGGCGATTTCGCTGATCCGGGGTCCCGGTCTCAACCATTTGGGGTCGGTGATGACTTTGATATTTTTTAACTTCACTGCTTTGATGATCGGATACCGGTCCCAGAGATCCATTACTTTTTGTTGATCAATGCCCTGGAAAAAAACGGAAAATTCAATGATCAATTCGGGATTCATGCTGACAATAGATTCAATGGAAATGCCGGGATAATCGATGCTGCCCTCATAGGCGTTTATACCACCGCAGATTTCCAGAATTTCATTAAGGAAGTCCCGCTTTCCGATAATGATCATGTTGGTCAATTGATCAGGATTCCGCCCGGCAATGAGAAGGGTTTTTATTTTGTTGTGTCCAACGGTTTTTTTCCGAATGGCAGCCAGACTTTCTTTCAGGCTTGATACCAGCTCTGTGCCACTGGTTTCAACCTTCAGGGCAGTGGCAATCTCATGGATTGAACGGTAAAGGTCTTCCAGATTCCGGTGCCTGACAGGAAGCAGGGCAGTCCGGTTCCTGAGCACCTTTATTTTTTCCATACTCTCGGGGTAGAGAATGATGAGGTCCGGTTTCAGCTGGATAAGCATTTCCAGGTTCAGGTCCATCAGGCCGCCGACCCTGGTTACTGTCCGGGCTTGCGGGGGAAAATCACAGAACCGGGTATTGCCGACCACGGAGCTGCCCTGACCCAGGGCATAGATGATTTCGGTCAGGGCCGGAGCCAGGCTGACAATCCTTTCGGCAGCGATGGCCGGAGCGTTCAGGGCAAGAACAACCAGAATTATTTTTAATATTCTCATCATACCCGAATTCAAATAATGAATCCCTGTGATCACATAATCTTGTACTTGAGTCCCAAAATGAAACGGCTTCCCGGGGCCGGATAACCTAAAACTTCCTGGTATTCATGATTGAAAGCGTTGGTGGCCTTTCCGATCAGGGATAGTTTTTTATTCAGGGGAATGGACAGATTGAAATTAAAGGTATTGAAAGCGGGGCTTTCAGAGGTTTCCCAGAGCAGTTCATCATAATCCAGGCGTTTGCCTACGTAAATCATCTCCCCGGAAATGGTAAAAGCCCGGTGCTGGTAGGATATCATGGCCGAAACCGAGTGTTTGGGGCGTCTCAACAGCTCCTGCTCATTCTGAACATCATAGGTGTGCAGATAGGTGTATGAAGCCCATAACCGTATCCCCTCGATCAGGATCAGGCTGGCGCTGAGTTCGATACCCGATATGTCAGCCTGGTTGAGATTGGCATAGGTCCAGGTCACCGGGCTGAAGCCGATCAAATTCTCGTATTTTGAATCAAAGTAGACCAGGTTGATGGTGACAGGCTGGGTATAGATATCCAGCCCGAATTCAAGAGAGCTGCCCTTTTCCGGTTTCAGATCGGGGTTACCCCACATGGGATTCAACAATTCCGGCAGGGTGGGAGCCCGGAAACTCCGGGAATAGCTACCCCTGACCTTGAAAGTGTCCGATATCAGGTAGGAGAATCCGAATTGGGGGGATAGTTGCCGGTCCAGGTCCTGGTACTTGTCATAGCGGATGGAAGCGGAAAGGAGGAGTTTTTTCAAATTCAGCATGGTATTCAAGAAGGCAGACATATAATGGGTCTTCTCCTCATCCAGTAGGATCCCGCCCTGGTCTTGATTGGTAATTTTCTGGTCGGCGTAATCAATGCCGGTGTTGACCCGCAGGTGTTTCCAGAGCAGACTGTCCAGCGAGATCTGGCCTTCACTGATAACGGATTTATTCAGGTAATGGGGAGTCCAGGTATCATCCGGGTCATTGAAATCGTATTGGTTCCGGTTGTGGGAGAGTTTTACATTCAAACGAGTGGATTCGGAAATTTTGTAGGTAAAGGGTAAGGCAAATATCAGGTTATTCTGAGAATACTCCCGATTGGGAGTGGGGATTCCCAGGTTCAGGGGAATTCCGGAATCGGAAAAATTTCCCAGAAACATGAAGGTGGTTTGTATTAGATCATTATGGAAGCCGGCCTTCAGGGTGATTCCCCGGTTGGAAAATTCATCATTCTCAACCCCGTCACTGTACTTCAGTAAATTGCCGTTCAGGGTGAATTTGAAATCACCTGCCTGCTTGGAAAGGTAGAGGTTGCCTTCGTAAGTGCCGTGACTGCCGGCAAATGCAGCCATTTCGATGCCTTCTTTTTCTCTGGTTTTCAGATTGATGACACCGCCCATGGCATTGGAACCGTAGATGTTGCTGAGCGGCCCCCGCACAATCTCTGCTTTTTCGATCAGGTAGGGAGAAAAAAATGTAGTGTTCAAGCCGATAGAGCTGGATGGATCGGTAATTTTGAAGCCGTCAATCAGAACCAGGGTCTGGTTAACCGAAGCGCCCCGGGCGTATGTATAGGCCATCTGGCCGTAATGGCCGCCATTCAGGACCAGAAAACCCGGGCATTGATTTAAAAAAGATTTCAGCCCGTCCGAGCTGAACCGGCGGATATCTTTTTCCGAATAGAGGGTGATGCTCTGGATGGCCTTGTTCAGTTCGACATGGCCGACCACTTCCACCTCTTCAACCAGCATGGTAGTTTCGCTTTCCTCCTCAGGTGTCGCGGATTGCTTTTTTTTCTCGGCAGTAGAAGAAAATAGCAGAAAACCCAAAAGAAACCAACCCAAAAAGATTTTACTTTTTTGAAACATGAAGCCTCCTGTAATCTTTTTTGGAGGGTGTTTTTAATTTGTATATGCGGCCCTCCGCAAGTCATATACAAAGGGTTTAAGGCTTAATAGGTCTTCCGACTCCCGGGATCTTTAAAACACCTTCCCTCTCCGGCTGGCGAAGAAGTGGTGATTCATTTTAAAGACTTTACCACGGTCACGGCAGCGGGGGCTGTGGGCTTAAAGGGGATCAACAGAGATCCGCGCTTTTGCCTCTTCCCTTGAATCAAGCCTTAAAAATTTATTTTAACCCTTTTCATATGGCTTGTCAAACCGTAAAATGTTTTCAAAATTCTGGCTAAAACCCGGCCCGGACCTGGACTCGAAAAATATAAGAGCCTGGGGGCTTGATTTTCTCTGCCGGCTGTTATATATAAGTAGAAAGAAATATGAGGTTTTTATGGATATGAATAAAGGTTCCCTGAACAGGATTCCAATTGTCAAGTTGCTGATTACCATTTTTGAACAAAATTCCTCGGGGGTCCTGTATTTAAAAAAGGAGGGGCCTGAGGCGGCGCTGAAGGTTCTGTATTTCAACCGGGGGAAATTTTATGCGGCCATATCCAATGCGGATGTGGACCGGCTTGAAAATATACTGCTGGCCAAGAAGCTGCTGGATGAAAAAACACTCAACCAGGTTAATGAGGAAGAACATATTTCGGAATCAAAGGGAAAAATCCTGGTGGAAAAGGGCATGATTACCCTGGAGGATTTGATTGAATCC
>DAOVIP010000475.1 GCA_030671465.1 Candidatus Aminicenantota bacterium
CCGGGTCCTCTCCGTAGAGGGTTACCGAATCAAAGGCAGTAGACAGGCGAACAGCTGGCTGGCCGGCTGACACATAGTGAAAACGTTTGTTGGTCCGCTCCGGTCCACCCTCGCCGGCAAACATCCGGGTCGGGTCTTCTCCCTCCCGTTTAAAGGGAAACACCCCGGCTGTGTAGGGGAATTCCCCGGGCACATTTTCCTGCAAATTCCATTTCAGGATGTCTCCCCAGGCCCGGTAGCGAGGCAGGCTGATCTTGGGGATCCGGGTGTGGGAAAGGGTTTCGGTATGGGTAGCGATTTTTAATTTTTGATCCCGGACTTGAAAGTGGAAATATTCACCCTGGTAGGCCCGGATCTTCCTCTGCCAGTTTTTCAGGACTTTCCGGTTCTCGGAATTGAGGTCGGATTCGAGCTTTTTGTAAAGTGCTGATAGGTGTTTTTCAAGGGAATTCTCGCCCTGTGAGTCGGATTCCTTCAGGGCTTCCTGGGATTGATGAATCCCGTAGAGTTTCTGGGCAACGTCGCTCTGTTCGGTTGCCCAGTCGTTGTATTTTTGAATTGAATCCACAATTTCGGACAGGTAGCGGGAGCGATTGGAGGGAATGATGGATATCCGGTCGGATATCTCTGCTTCCGGGTCATAGCCGGTTTTTAAACTGGTCCCGGTTTTTTCCACCAGTTTATCCAGGGTGGCCCTGTAGAGGGTGTTGATGCCCGGATCGTAAAAATGCGAGGCAATGGTGCCAAAAACCGGGAGTTGTTCATCCCGGGTATCCCAGTTGTTGTGATTTCTCCGGTATTGCTTCCGCACATCCCGCAGTGCATCCAGGGCACCCCACTTGTCGAATTTATTAATGGCAATGATGTTGGCAAAATCCAGCATGTCGATTTTTTCCAGCTGGATGCTGGCCCCATACTCAGGGGTCATGACATACAGGCAGAGGTCGGCATAATCAGTGATTTCCGAATCGGACTGGCCGATGCCCGAGGTTTCCAGGATGATCAAATCAAAGGCAGCGGCCTTTAATATATTGATTGCTTCCCGGAGATGTCTGGACAGGGCAATATTGGACTGACGGGTGGCCAGTGAGCGCATGTAGACCCGGTCGGATTCGATGCTGTTCATGCGGATGCGGTCGGCCAACAGGGCACCGCCGGTCTTGCGCTTGGTGGGATCCACCGAAACAATGGCCACGGTTTTCTCCCGGAAATCATTTAAAAACCGGTTGACCAGTTCATCGATTAGGGATGATTTTCCCGAACCGCCGGTGCCGGTTATACCCAGAACCGGAACCAATGTTTTGGAGGATATTTTTTTTATATTATTGAAAATGGTATTGTTTTCCTTTGGAAAGTTTTCCGCGGCTGAGATGAGGCGAGCAATGGTTCGGGGATTTTTTTTCTTCAGGTTTTCCAGATCCGGTCGGATACTGGTCCCGGTGGGGAAATCACAGCGGGAGAGCATGTCATTGATCATGCCCTGGAGGCCCATTTTCCGGCCGTCATCCGGGGAATAAATGCGTTCGATTCCGTATTGCTGGAGTTCTTTGATCTCATCGGGCAGAATTACTCCACCCCCGCCGGCAAAAATCCGGATTTGCTCCGAATTCGCCTGCTTGAGCATATCAACCATGTATTTCAGGAATTCGATGTGCCCCCCCTGATAGGAAGTGATGCCAATGGCCTGGGCATCCTCCTGGATGGCACAATCCACGATTTCCTTTACCGAACGGTTGTGCCCCAGGTGAATCACTTCACAACCCGAAG
>DAOVIP010000026.1 GCA_030671465.1 Candidatus Aminicenantota bacterium
ATATCATATTATTAAAAGAAATGTTATGAAATAAAGATGGCAGCTGATCTTTAAAATAAAATTGATTATTTTCCGGAGAGGTATTCGTGCATGTGCTCGGCGGCGATTTTGCCGTCGCCCATGGCCAGGATGACCGTTGCTCCGCCCCGGACAATGTCCCCGCCCGCAAAAATTTCCGGTATGGAGGATTGCATGGTATTTTCATCCACCACCACGGTTCCCCAGCGGGTGACTTCCAGTTCGGGAATAGACTGGGGAATAATGGGATTGGGAGCGGTCCCGATTCCCACCACCACGATATCCACATCGATGTCGTACTCTGAACCGGCAATGGGCACAGGTCTGCGTCTCCCGGAATCATCGAGTTCGCCCAGTTTCATTTTCTGAACTCGCATGGATTTCACCCAACCCTCGGAATCACCGAAATATTCGATGGGATTGGTCAGGGTCATGAATTCAATGCCCTCTTCCTTGGCATGGTGCGCTTCCTCGATTCGGGCCGGCATTTCCTTTTCGGATCTGCGGTAAATAATCATTGCCCTTTCTGCTCCCAGCCTCTTGGCGGTTCGAACCGAATCCATAGCGGTATTGCCCCCGCCCAGCACCGCTACATGCTTGCCGCGGACAATTGGGGTATCATATTCCGGGAATTTGAAAGCCTTCATCAGGTTGACCCGGGTGAGATACTCATTGGATGAATAGATACCGATTAAGTTCTCTCCGGGGATATTCATGAACTTGGGAAGCCCGGCTCCACTGCTCACGTAAAATCCTTTGTATCCCTCCACCTTCAATTCCTCGATGGTTATGGTTTTTCCCACAATGATATTCTTTCTAAAGTCGACTCCCATTTTTTCAAGAACACCGATCTCGGTTCTGACGATTTCCTTGGGCAATCTGAATTCCGGAATCCCGTAAACCAGAACTCCCCCGTATTCGTGAAGGGCTTCAAAAACAGTGACATCATAACCCAGCTTGACCATTTCTCCGGCCATGGTGAGCCCAGAAGGTCCCGAACCGATCACCGCCACTTTGATGTTATTCTTTTTTGCGGTTTTGGGAATGGATATATTGCCGCTGTTTCGTTCGCTATCCGAGGCAAATCTTTCCAGATGCCCGATGGCCACCGGAGGTTTTTTCATCTTATTGTAAATGCATTTGATCTCGCACTGGGTTTCCTGGGGACATACCCGGCCGCAAATGGCTGGCAGGGCATTGGTTTGCTTCAATACTTCTGCTGATTTTAAAAAATCACCCTTCTCAATATATTTGATAAACCCGGGAATGTTGATGTTGACCGGACAGCCTGAAATACAGGTGGGGGTTGGACAGTCAATGCAGCGGGATGCTTCCAGAATGGCCTGCTTTTCCGACAGTCCTTTGTTGACTTCAAAGAAATTCCGATTTCGTTTCAGAGGGGGATTTTCCGGCATCTTTACCCGATCGATATTGGACCTTTCCTTGGCCCCTTTTGATTTTCTCAATTGATCACGCCATTCTTGAGCTCGGTCTTTTTTTAATTCCTCATAGTTGACTGGCATGTGGTCTCCTTATCCAATTTCCTTTTGATAATTTGAGTACGAAATCTCTTCTTCTTTTTTATAAGCATTTAAACGTTTCAGCATCTCATCAAAATCGACCTGGTGGGCATCAAATTCCGGTCCATCCACGCAGACAAATTTGGTTTTTCCGCCCACACTGATTCGGCAGGCTCCGCACATGCCGGTTCCATCCACCATAATGGTATTCAGGCTGACAATGGTGGGGATTTTATATTTCTGGGTGAGCAGGGCAACGAATTTCATCATGATGGCCGGACCAATGGCCACCACCTCATTGACCTTTTCCCTTTTGATAATATTTTCAATTCCAGTGGTGATCAATCCTTTTTGTCCATAGGATCCATCATCGGTCATGATCATAATCTCATCGGCAAAAGCACTCATTTCTTTTTCCAGTATAATCAGGTCTTTGCTGCGGGCAGCCAGAATCACAATCAGTTTATTTCCCGCTTCCTTCAGTGCTTTGGCAATGGGATACAGGGGGGCAATTCCCACCCCACCTCCGGCCGCAATAACCGTACCGACCTTTTCGATTTTGGTGGCTTTTCCCAGAGGGCCGACCAGATCCATAATAGAATCACCTTTCTTCAGATTGAACATTTTATGTGTGGTAGTACCGACCTTCTGAATAATCAGGGTAATGGTACCGGATTGGGTATCGGCATCGGCAATGGTAAGGGGTATGCGCTCCCCCTTTTCAGAAATTTTAACGATTACAAATTGTCCTGCTTTCCTACTTTTTGCTATGGCCTGACCTTCGATAACCAGTTTGACCACATGCTCGGATAGAATTTCCTTTTCAATAATTTTGTACATCAAGCGACCTCCGGAATTATTAAGGTTACAACATATCAAAAAATCGGACAAATTTCAATTAAAAAAAATTGTTTTTCATTTCATATCAAATGCAACCGGGATATGATAAAATCAAAAATATGGCCAGGCCAAGGCGATTACCGAAGTGATGACAAAGGGATTTTTGATCAAGCGAATTATCGGCTCAATGGTTTTTTATACGGTTTTGATCTGGATTCTGGTTTTTCATAATTGTGTGCCCAGAAGATATACCCTGAATCTGGATGCACCCGGATTCCATCAGTCCATCCGCTTGAAATTCAGTTTAAAAAAGGACCGTGAGCGGCAGAGCGGAAAAATTGTGATGAAATTTGATTCCCACCGGGCCAAAATTCTTTTTCTGTCCCCTTTGAATCAGGTCTATTTCAAATTGCTGGTGGAAAACAACCGGGGCATCCTGATCAACACCAGGGCAAGCAAATACTGGGAAGGCGGATTTGATGAATTGCTAAAGAAAATGTGGGATATAAATCTATGTTTTGATGACCTGAAACGGTTGATCCACCTGGGGATCATACCCCGGCAAAAATTAAAGGCCTCCGGGTTTCAACTGGAACTGGAAAAGGACCGGGAGTCCGGAAACCCGGCCCGGGTTATTCTGCGCAATGATCAGGTTATTCTGAATTTGAAAATTCTCAACCGGCGTCAGAAAAAAGGAACGGTTCAATTCTATCTGGATGTCTCCAAGATGACCCGGAGTGAAATTGAACAGGTGCTGATATATGATTAGATGATGGGGGGAGTATCTCCCCCCACCGGGATCTTACTTACGTTTCTTGATATAGATGTTGCCGTGGTGGGTTTCGAAAAATATCTCCGTGCCTCCACCGTTAAGGTTACCGTGAATGCTTTTGTCGATTCGTACCACATATTTACCTTCGACATTTTTCTTCTCGGTCTTGGTGGATTTGACCTGGGTTCTGATATCAAAGTCGGTATAGATATCTCCCCTTTCGGATTTCATTTTGAGACTGGCCTTGATGCTGGCCGGGAAGGTGATGTCGATATTGCCATGATAGGTAGTAAAAGACATGGGTTTGTTGGGGGTAATTTTTTTAAATCTCACCTTGATATACCCGTGGTGGGTGTTGGCCATGACATGTCCGGAAATGTCCGAGAGTTCGATGGAACCGTGATGGTTTTTAGCTTCGATTTCTCCCGAAACATTGTCAACCAGGATATTGCCATTGTGGTGACTGCCAAGATACAGAGATGTTTTAAATGGTACCTTTATATCCAGGTTGATCTTCTGGTAAAGGGAAGAAGATTGTATCTTCACGATGTTGTCTTCCTCCTCGACAACCATACCCATAGATGTGGCGGAAATACGCCTGAGTCCCTGACTTTCTTTCGTATTCCTTTCTTTAGAGATCTTTTTGGTGGACACAACTGCTTTGACAATGACATCTTTGCCATTGTATCCGGTTACGGTGAATCCCCCTGTATGCAGATAGGCTTTGATAATACAGGGTGCATTGGGATTGCTTAGCGGAACGACGATTTCTTCAGCGACCAGCATGGTGCCGGCGAATACCATTAACACAAATAACATCAAGAAATGTTGAGCTATTTTTTTCATTTTATCCTCCTTCTATTTTTGATTGATGACAATATCACCATTCAACGTACTCATTTTTATCTGGATCCCTCCATCTCCAACCCGGAGAGCGGAGAAACGATTGCTTTTGTATACAAATCGGCCATTGATTCGCTCTGGTTTGGTCGGGGCCATCGGGAGAATACGGACATCATAGGCCGAATAGATTTCTCCATTAAAGGTTTTGACCAGAAAGTCAGCCGAGGGCTTATGGGGGAAAAAAATTTCGATATCACCGTTTACGGTCTGAAAGGAGCAGCTGGCTTTGGGGTTTTTATCGAATCTGACCTTGACCTCTCCATTCACCGTATGAGCTCTGCCCGAACCGGTAATGTTGCTCATACGGATTTTTCCATTGACATTTTTGACAATAAAATGACCGATCAAATGACTGATTTCGATATCGCCGTTATTAACGGTTTTCAGAAAAATATCAGTCTTTCTGGGAATTTGAATATCAAAATCGTACTGGACCATGTATCCGGTTTTCTCACAATTCCAGTTCAGTGAACGGTCCGGGCATCTGAAAGGCCCGTCCACAAAAATTTCAATGGCATTGTCCTTTTCTGAAATCTCAAGCTTGACTTCCCGGCAGGCCCTTTCGATTTTTTGCCTGGACCTGGCTTTGATGGTTTTTTTTGTCCGCAGGATGACCTGGTTGCCATCCCCGCCCTTTACATGGATATATCCGAAAACATTATCAATGAACAGGCTTTTGGGTTTGAGGGGATAGGAGAATCCGATGGTTTTTCGGATTTCCTCGGATTCCTCCTGATCCAGGCTCCAAATCTGGGCCTGGAGAATGGCCACTCCCAGTATGGCGGTAATCACAGCGATTTTTTTCATATCTTTGCTCCCGCTTTATCCAGTCTTGCGATCTGTTTCAACGATAACTCCGCCTGATTTCTGATTTCAGGTTCGAGTCTGTTCCGCTGTATGAGCTGCTTCAGGGCCTTGATGGCTCTTTTTTCCCTCAATTCCGATATGAGATTAATCAGGCCGGATTGAACCAGGGGGGAGTTTTGTCTGGCCAGTGATTGAATGATACCCTGTTTCACCAGGGGGTGGTCACTGAAGAGATAAAGGGCATCCACAACGGCCAACCGCACATTTACATTGGGGTCATTATTGAGAGTTTGCAGTAGAGTAACCAGGGTATTGTTGCTGGGGCTTTTTACCCGTGCGCTCCAGGTTACTCCGTTGAGCCGGTCGCTGGCAGAGGATTGATTTAGCATGGAAATGGCCGCTTGCTGGCGGATATTCTGAATTTCATTTTCGAGTACTTTTAATTCTGTTTTCAAGACCTGAGGTGAAAACAAAATATATCCAGCAAAAAAGCCGGTTACGATAAAAGTCAGAGAAAATGTGAATTGCAGCAGTGGTCTCCGGACAGCCAGGGATCGGTAAATTCGGGTGATCAGATTTATCCTGGATTTCGGCTGTTTTTCAGTGTCCAATCCTTCTTTATAATCGGATAACATCGAATAAAATTGGGTTCTCAGCTGTTTAACAGGCTGTTGTTCGGGCAATACGCCCAATTTGATCCAGATTTCATTGAGGTTTTCCAGCTCTTCCCGACAGGCCGAACATGAGGCAATATGGTTTTTAAATGTTTCTCTTTCGTTTGCTTCCAGTTCTCCGGTCAGATAGTCGGGGATTTGGGTCTTGATATGCTTGCTACTCATCACAATCCTCCTCTCAGTTCTATATAATTTTTTCTTAAATCCTTAATGCCCCGATGAACATTGACCTTGATCGATTCGATACTGCATTCCAGGAGTTCGGCAATTTCCCGGTATTTGAGATTTTGAAATCGGCTCAGAATAATGATTTCCCGCTTTTTAAGGGGAAGTTTTTCAAGGGCTTGTTTCAGAATTGAAATATCCTCCTGGTATTCACTTTTCTGGTCCGGCTCTATCTCTGGGGTTGCCTCCTCCTGCCACTTTTCATCCAGGGAGATTTCATTCTTGAATTTTCTCAGGTGGTCTTTATGCACATTCCTGGCGATCTGATACATCCAAAACATAAATTTGCTTTCTCCACGATAACTGGAGCGGTATTTGAGGATTCGAAAAAAGATTTCCTGTACCAGATCCTCACTGACCGAGGTATTTCTGGTTAACCGTAGCAGAAAATTGTAGAGTTTTACATGATGCCTTTCAAAAAGAATGGCCAACATTTCAACCTTGTCATTTTTTACTGCAGTCATAATATCTTCATCCGTTGAATGATTTATAAACTTCATGTCCTCTGTTATTTTTCCCCTTTATTTCGCATAAATAAGGTTTCCAGAAAAGTAATACTCGAGATGGTGAAAAAGGTTACACCCGAAAGTCCGGGAATTTTGTGAATTGATGTTGATACCGGTAATTCTGATTTTGACTGGATGGTTTTGAAGCAATCAGGGTGAGGGGATTTCAATACTTGAATACCACTATTTTCCCCAGGTTTCTGGAGATGCCTTCCCGGGAATCAAAGTTACGCACCATGGTTCGGTGTTCGTCGGCAAAAGCGTAAAATTTCACGGTTTGATTTCTGGGAACATCCAAAATGAAAAATCCCTTGTCGTCACAGCGGGTCACACCATAGAAAAATTCACCCCGGGTATAACGCTGAACATCCGGGTGAAAAGACATATCTGAGGGTTTCTGGTTTATGATCTTTTCGATGTCGTCAACCTTAATATTCAATTGGCGGGCAATATCGTTCGGGCTTTTCCCCTGGTTATGCATGGAATGAATAACCTTGATGCGCATATAATGCTGGAGTTCCTGATGCAGGTTTTGAATTTGTTCCAGGCTTCGGTCGTTTCGGGTCATCAAAATTTCTGCCTGGAGGGGATGCCGGCTATGCGAGGAAATGATCCATCCGGTCAGGTAAATGTGATGACGGGTTTCATCGGTATTGTAATCATTTAACAACCACTGAAGGGGAATTTCCTGGGTGTTGAATTCAAACTTGTTGCGGGCAATAGTCAGGGCCTTTATCGCCCAGGTAACCGGGTTGATATAACCCATGTCGGATCCGGCCAGGACCGGCGGGGTGACGGCTGTGGGCACACCGACGATTCTTTTGTTATAAAGGGCGCCCCCCCCGCTGTTTCCCGAGGACATGGCTGCATCGGTTTTAATAAATCCGTCCAGACCGTAAAAACTCCGATTTCGGTAAAAGCCCAGAAATTTCCCCTCGGTAATGGTGATGGTATCTCCCCCTTTGACCGGGTATCCGATGATGGTGATGGTTTCATTTAGCTTGATGGAAAACGGATTTCCAAATGGGGAATAGGGAAGATCCCGGGGTTTGACTTTTTTGCCCTTCACTTCTGCATATATTTTGAGCAGGGCCGTATCATGCATTTTATCCAAGCTGATTGGTGTTGCCAGGTATTGGGTTTCCGGTGCCTTGAGCGGATCGTTGTCCTTCAAACGGTAGACCAGCATGGAATTGCTGACCCGGGTTCTGATATACAGGCGATTGATCCGGTTGTCATATCGATAGACATTGTCCATCAGGTAGACATGGTAATTGGTCAGTATCAATCCGTCCGGACTGATGATGGTTCCAGAACCCACCGGGGTTTCTTCAATACGTTCTTGAATCAGTTCTCCATTATGAATGATCTTTTTGGCTTTGGCATCCACGGTTGGATTTTTGTATATCGATACTTTAACCAGGTGGCCCAGCTGAACGTAGGGAGTTACGTCATCGGGAATACTCTCGGCGCTCAACTGAAATCCAGCAAGTATGAAAACAATTGAACAGATAATCTGAGTTTTTTTGAACATGGTTACCTCACTATTTTCCCGTCCAACTCAGGCCGGATACAATTCTATTGTATTTGATGATTCCGGCCTCGAATTCCGAGCTGGGTGTCGTAAAGGTAAATATAAAATGACTGTTTTTAACCGGGATAATATCGGTGATTACCTTGATCAGGGTGGGGAATTCAACCGATTTCAGGGAGGGTGCTTCCAGGTAACTCCAGGCAATTCTCTTTCCCCTTTTCTGGCCGATCACTACATTCTGAATCCGCATGCTCTCGGTTTTGGGGAATGATATAAAGGACATCAACTGGCTATTATCCAGTTTGCCGGCATCTTTTTTGACTTCGAGTTTGAGTCGGAAACGGGGGTGTCCGATATGATTCCGGCTGAAGAGAGTCTCGGTACTGCTGCTGGTCAGATGAAAGTCCCGGGATAGCCCCTGGAACCCAGGGGATGAAAGTGCATGGGGGTAATTGAAGCTGATTCCGTACTGGGAATTGATATATTGCAGGCCCCCGCAACCATTGGCGGCAATGACCGATCCGGTTATGAATAGCCCGGCCGTATAAACCAGCATCAGCGGTCTGAACTGAAAACGATGCCGCCTGGATTTATCCGGTCTGATTCTGGTTAATCTCTTCATCTTGAAGGTACAGAAGATCAGAATCAGTATGGTATAGAACATGGTGAAGATAAAGGACAGCCAGAATACCTGGGGAAGGCCAGCTACAAACAAAAATTCATTGATAACAAGATAGAAGCCCAACAAAAGAATTCCGAGCGTTACCCCCATTACCGAGTACATCTGAAAACTTCTTTTTAAAAACTTGGCCTTGCCAATGTAGTGCCCCATCAGAGATCCCACGGCTGAAAAAGCCATCACTTTGGTGGTGATTATATAGGCTATGACAAAAAGTGTATAATCGGGATGAATCCAAAGTTCCTGCACTGCCTGGGCCACTGCATATCCGGCACCGGTCACCGCCCCGTACACCATACCGTCAACCGGTTCATCAAATTCTTTCAAAGGCATGATCCCGAAACGTATGAATCCGAATAATACCAGAGAGAAAACCATAGCTTTTACCAGGAACGATCCCTGGACAAACAGAAACATAGAGGCATGAATCCACTCATTTGCCTGATATATGAGATTGATGAGGGGATGGCCGAGCAGGGCCCAGGCTGCCATACCGGCGATAAAGGTGGCAATAATATAGGGTATCGGTTCGGGTTTGCGGCGATCCTGCAGATAAAAAAACCAGACCCAAACCAAACCGGAAACCAGAGCCATGGAGGCCAGAATAAGGAACCTCAGGCCCTGGTGTACTCCCAGCCTGGATTCAAAACCCAGCAGGAACATGATGGTTAAAAACAGAAGCTGGAATATCAAATTGAAAATCCCACTTTTGAATGCATTTGTCAACCGCATCAATTCACCTCCAATGCCGGATTTCCCTCTTTTTTATAGCATATGAAACCAATTTATGCAATCCAAAATTTCGGATTGGGGCAGTAGCAATATTTTGAGATTAATGATATGATGTAAATCTGGAGACCCGGGTGTTCAAACTGAAATCTTTTGCCAAAATCAACCTGGGCCTGGAGGTCATTGGAAAAAGAGAAGATGGTTATCATGACCTGAAGACCATATTTCAAACCATTGATTTTTTTGATGTATTGAAGTTGACAGAGAATAAATCCGGAAAAATCAAGATAAGCGGAAATAACCGGGATATTGATTGGGGCAGACAGAATACGGTTTCCAAGGCCTTTCAAACCATTTATGAAAATTATGAGGTCAGCCAGGGATTTACCGTACAGGTCGAGAAAAATATACCCCCCGGATCCGGGCTTGGCGGAGGCAGTAGCAATGCCGCGGTGATTCTTCTTTTTTTGAATGAATATTTCAGCCTGAATATTAAGCCGGAGGAGCTGATAGACATGGGCAAAAATATCGGTGCTGATGTGCCTTTTTTTTTCATGGGCGGCACGGTTTTGGGCCAGGGGATAGGGGAGAAGATTAGAAGAATCAAAGATCTGGAAGAGACCCGGATTGCGATGCTTATTTCTGATATTCAGGTCCCAACCGGATTAATTTTTTCCCGGTTTGGCTTGACATCTGTTCCATTTGAAAGTAAAATAGATATCTTTTTGAAAACAAGAAATTGGAAAGTTTTTGAGAATAATCTGGAATCAATTACATTTCAATTATTTCCAGAAATTCAGAGAATAAAGGAAAAAATGCAGTCCTATGGAAGCGATTTGGTTATGATGAGTGGCAGTGGCTCGACAGTGTTTTGCACTACGGAAAATTGTTCGCTCAGCCGCTTGAAGAAAGATTTTCCAGGAATTATTCTCACCAGAACCATTGATTTCAATACTTATCATCATCATATTGGGGCGTGGCCAAGCGGAAAGGCATCGGTTTTTGGAGCCGACATTCGGAGGTTCGAATCCTCCCGCCCCAGGAGTAAAACATGAATAATTCAAAGTATCTGATTTTTTCTGGTTCTTCCAATATTGAATTATCCAGTCAGATAGTCGGTCATTTGAAGAAGCCACTGGGTCGATCCAAACTGGGAACTTTTTCCGACGGAGAAATTCGGTTTCAAAGTCATGAAAATGTTCGCGGTGCCGATGTTTTTATTGTCCAGTCATTCAGTTCAGATATCAATTTTCATATCATGGAACTGTTGTTGATGG
>DAOVIP010000468.1 GCA_030671465.1 Candidatus Aminicenantota bacterium
AAAATTGAATCTCCGATCGATATTCCAGATTTACTTGAAATTCAGAAGAGATCTTACAAAACCTTTTTGCAAATAGATGAGTTACCTGAGAAGCGGAAAGGAATCGGAATCCAGGCGGCCTTTAAGGCCATTTTTCCCATTTCGGATTTCAAGGAAAATGCCATTCTCGATTTTGACAGCTATTCTCTGGGCGACTGGTTTTGCAAATGTGGAAATTTGGAAGGTATAGAGAATTCCAAGTCTTTCTGTCAGAAATGCGGTGCCCTGCTGAGTTCAGATGTCAAAACCGGTCCGAATTCAGTTTGTCCGGAGTGTGTGAGTAAGAATACGGTTACCCATAAAACTTGTGAACTCTGCGGTGACAAGGTACGCCTCAAGATCAAATACTCTCCGGAAGAGTGCCTGGACAAGGGTTTTGATTTTTCCATCCCCCTGAAAGTCAAATTGAGATTGGCCCTTTATGCGGAAGACAAAGATGGTAAGAAAGTCATCAAAGATGTTAAAGAACAGGAGATATTTTTTGGTGAAATTCCTTACATCACCGAGAGGGGGACTTTCATTATAAACGGAACCGAGAGGGCGGTTGTATCCCAGCTACAGCGCTCACCCGGAGTTTATTTCCTTCCTGGAAAATCCTGGGGTGAGTTTACCGCCAAGATAATTCCGGCCCGCGGTGCCTGGATTGAACTGGAAGAAAAGCAAAATCTATTGCAGGTCCGGCTGGATAAAAAGACCAAACGAATCAATATCACCACATTTTTAAAGGCCATGGGTTTTGATGATGATCTGGAGATACTGAAAAAATTCTATTCCATTATCCCGGTCAGGGTCGAAGATGGCATTTTTTACTTTCAGAATTCAAGATTTTTAAAGGACAGCAAATTATCCGCTTCGGTATATGATGCCAAGGGTAAGGAGATACTCCCCTCTGGCACCAAGTTAATGATCAAGCATGTGAAGGACCTGGATAAAATGGGGATTGAATATATACCCGTTGACATTGAATCGCTCGAAGATGTGTATTCTGCCTGTGACCACGACGATATTCTAGTCCTGAATGAACCGATTTCTCCGGTTCAGATTAAAAAGTTGAAAAAGTTAAGTACCGAATTTCTGGTGTTCTTCCCGGAAAGCGATGAAGAAGAATACGGACCGATGATTGCCTACACCCTGAGAAAGGATAAGAAGAGAAAGGATGTTGAATTAACTGAAAAGGTGGTTATACAGACCGAGAGTGAGAGTGAGGACAATGTATCCAAGAATCAGGGTGATGCTTTTATCGAAATGTTCAAGAAGTTAAGACCTGGCGAACCCGTCACCTTAGAAGGCTCAAAAAAGTTTTTTGAAAACATGATGAAAGATCCCAAGCGGTACGATCTGTCTTCGGTTGGCCGGTTGAAACTGAATATAAAACTTAAACTGAAAACCGAATTTAATAAAGACATCAATATATTAACCACCGAAGACTTAATTGAGATCGTCAGATATTTCCTTCGCCTGAAGTATGATCGAACCGGCAATCTGAAGGTTGACGACATCGATCACCTGGCCAACAGAAGGATTCGGGCAGTGGGTGAATTGGTGGAGAATGCTTTCAGAATAGGCCTTTCGAGGCTGGAAAAAATAATCAGGGAGAGAATCACCAATGCTGCGGACATTTCCATTATGCTGCCCCGCGAACTTCTGAATACCAAACCGGTCTTTGCGGCCCTGAAAGAATTTTTTGGGACTTCTCAGTTATCCCAATTCATGGACCAGACCAATGCCCTGGCCGAAACCACCCACAAGAGAAGGATTTCCGCTTTGGGACCCGG
>DAOVIP010000443.1 GCA_030671465.1 Candidatus Aminicenantota bacterium
ATAATTCAAGAACTGACCCCCTATTTCGCTGAATTGCTTTTTTTTGGGGATAAAGAATCAAATGGTCTGATATTTGGAGAGAAAAAAAATGGAGCTGAAGGGGATCGAACCCTCGACCTTCTGAATGCCATTCAGACGCGCTCCCAGCTGCGCCACAGCCCCATTCAATGCACTTTTATACCATATTTTCCCGGTTAAATCAACCGATCAGGGGAGGAGGGATAAAATGCCTTTTTTAATTTTTTCCATGACCACATCCCAGGAATAGTACTTAATCAAATAATCATAGCCCTTTTCGCCCAGTCTTTTTCTCAATCCGGGTCGATGGTATACGGTTTTGAGCTGATCGACGAATTCATTTACCGACTCATAGGTCAGGCCTCCGCCGGATAGTTTCACATGCTCCTCCAGAACAGCAGATTGGCGGTTTACCAGCACCGGAGTTTTCTGAGAGAAGGACTCCAGGGTAGTAATAGATAAGCTCTCCAGGGAAGATGGCTGCACCGAGAGGAGGGCATGTTTAAAGGCCAGCATCTTCTCATTCTCGGAGATATAGCCTAGATATCTCACCCCCCGGATGGGAGGGATATCCATTAATTGCTTGCCGATCAATACCAGATCAACCAGGCAGGTCTTCTTGAGTTCCTCAAAGGCCTGGAAAACCAATTCGAGTCCCTTGCCCTTCTCTATCCTTCCCGCATACAACAAAAAGGGCGTATAGAGCATGAAAGTCTCCCTGAACAGATCCAGGCGGTTCCGCGAATCGATATCAACCCCGGTCCTGACCAGATCCATCCGGTTTTTCGGTTTAAATTGCAGGGATACAAAATTCATCTCGGCCCGGGTCAGAAAGAAGAGGGCTTCTGGCCGTTGAAATACCGTTTTCATCAATTTCAGGTAAATGGGTGGTTCGTCATGGGCAGTGGGGAACAATACCACCGGTTTTTTAATAACTCCAAGTCCTCTGATGGTTGTATAGTAAAGATAGGTAAAAAAAATAAAAACATCGAACGATTCCTGCTCCCGCTCCAGTGCCTCAATCAGATCCGGACATTGTGGCCCCTGCTCATTGATCCATTTCCATTCATCCCGGTCATCCGGATCGGAATGAAAAAATGTTTCAGAGTAAGCATTGAATTTTTCAATATTTCGTTCCCGCTTTACCTGGAATCTCTTTATGATTACCCCTTTCAGCACGGAATCGCCGGAAGGGTAATGATTTCTCCAGGTAATGTAATCACAGGCCGTGGTGGTGAATACGGTCACATCAAAACCACTGGAGTTGAGCCGTTCGGCGACATTTCGAGCCAGGGTTTCGGCTCCCCCCACCACCTCACTGCCATAACGCTGAACCACAATTCCGATCTTTATCATAACTTTTTTAATTCAGTCAGCAGATACACCGGATCCGACTGTTTACGGTATTGTTGAATCCTGTTTTTTTGCAGCCCTTTTAAGCGGATATTAAGCCGCTCATCGACCAACACCCTTTCAATTGTGGCGGCCAGGTATGGGTAGTTTTTTTCATTGAATACAATTCCGGCCCCTCCCAGGGTTTCCGAAACCGCTCCGGCTCCGTAAGCAATGACCGGAACCTGAAAAAAACAGCTTTCGATCAAAGGCAAACAGAACCCTTCATGTTCGCTCATGGAAACAAACACATCCCCGAGTTTGTAGATAGCCAGCAGCTCCCCGAAAGGAATATGGCCGGTAAATACAATATCCTCGGAAGTCAGGAGAAACCGGGCCGCCAGATCCTGAAGCGAGTGAAAGGATTTGGGGAGCGCATCGGTTTTTCCGGAAACAATCAGGCGAATGGATGGAGAAATATACTTTTTATAAAAAAACAGGATTTTGATCAGGTGCTCGATTTTTTTATTGGGAGAAATCCGGCCCACAAAAATGATATTTTTGCGTTCGTCCTTGAAAAGATTTAAAAAAGCCTGACTAAAGGGTTGGGAGAAATCATCCAGATTGATCATGATGGGAAACACCTGAATATTCTTAAAATCGTATTCCTGCAGTTCATCCGCATTGTATTGGGAATCCGCTATGACCAGATCAAAACTGTTGTTTAACCTTTTC
>DAOVIP010000305.1 GCA_030671465.1 Candidatus Aminicenantota bacterium
AAAGTTATTTTTGTGGTTTCTGTGAATTTAAGCCTTTTTGTTTTCAGTCCAAATAAATCGCAAGTGAGGGGAAAATGAAAAAACTCATGAGATCCCGAAAGAATAAAATGATTGCCGGAGTTTGCGGAGGTATTGCCGAATATTTTAACCAGGATCCCACTCTGGTCAGAATCATCTATGTTTTGGTTTCGATTTTCAGCATTGCCTTTCCTGGTATTCTGGTTTATATCATTTTATGGTTGATTATTCCTGAATCGGAAATCAGCTAATCATTTTTTTCCGGTTCATTGGTCGACTGGGTTATTATTACTCGAACCGCTTGACAATAATTTTTATTGGTTTAAAATTAATTTTATTTTAAAAGCTAAGATTGATATGGTTTGAGGAGACAAGATGAGGATTGAAATAGAATCAGAACATTTGAATGGATTGGTGGTCCTGTCCCCGGAAGTATTTGAAGATGAGCGTGGTTTTTTTCTGGAATCTTTCCGTGCCGATCAATTTAAAGAATTGGGGTTGCCCCATACCTTTGTACAGGACAATCATTCCGGTTCCCAAAAAGGAGTTTTAAGGGGCGTGCATTTTCAATGGGATCCTCCAATGGGAAAATTGATGCGGGTGACGGCGGGGAAAGCATTTCTGGTTGCTGTTGATATCCGCAAGGGCTCTCCAAGCCTGGGCAATTGGTTCGGTGTTGAGGTGTCTGCAGAAAACAAGAAACAGGTTTGGGCTCCAGCAGGTTTTGCCAGGGGTTTTTGTGTACTTTCAGATTTTGCCGAAATCCTATATAAATGCACCGGAACATACAACAAT
This sequence comes from Candidatus Aminicenantota bacterium, assembly GCA_030671465.1. Taxonomy (GTDB): domain Bacteria; phylum Acidobacteriota; class Aminicenantia; order UBA2199; family UBA2199; genus CAZOWT01. Next base: position 814 of record DAOVIP010000305.1, read on the forward strand.
CAGGGGGAATCGGGAATTCTATGGAATGATCCGGAAATCGGAATTGAATGGCCTGTAATTGATCCTGTGCTTTCGGATAAAGACAGGCAAGCTCAAACACTTTCCCAATGGTTGAATAGTAAGGAGTCTGATTTTTTCCGTTATGAGGACAAGGAGTAATAATATGAAGATTCTGGTTGTCGGAGGGGCAGGTTATATCGGATCGGTTTTGCTCCCTGATCTTCTTGAAAGGGGGTATGATATAGATGTCATTGATCTTTTCTGGTTTGGAAATCACTTGACACCGGGGATCAATGCAATCAACAAGGATATTTTCGATCTCAAGGAAAAAGATTTGGAATCCTATGAAGTCGTTATTTTCATGGCCGGTCTTTCAAATGATCCCATGGCTGAATATGCGCCGGCTGAAAATTTTATTTCCAATGCATCGGCACCCGCTTTTCTGGGTTATATTGCCAAAAAGGCCGGAGTAAGACGGTTTATTTATGCTGGCTCATGTTCTGTATATGGTTATACGGTGAATGAGCTGTATGATGAAGAATCTCCGGCCATTTCCGATTATCCATACGGAATATCCAAATTGCAGGGTGAAAATTCAGTGATGCAGATGAATAGCGGTTCTTTTTCGGTTATTGCTTTTCGTCAGGGTACTGTAAGTGGATACAGTCCCAGAATGAGATTGGATTTGGTTGTGAATACCATGTTTAAAACAGCGGTAATGGAAAATGCAATAATGGTGAATAATCCGGCTATCTGGAGGCCTGTATTGAGTATCCAGGATGCAGCCACCGCTTATATTCGGGCCATTGAGGCCAATACTGATATTTCAGGTGTGTTTAACATTGCTTCTGGAAATTATACCGTGGGAGAAATCGGAGACCTGGTAAAGAGCGGGATTAAGCGTAATTTAAATCTTGATATAAAATTAAATATAAAGCATATAGAGGACTACCGGAATTACAAGGTGAGTATTGAGAAAGCAAAAAAGGTCCTCAGTTTTCACCCCAAATATGATGTGGATGATATTGTTGAAAACCTGGTAGAAAACCTGGAAAAATTCAAAGATTTTGAAAATCCCAACTACTACAATATTCAGGTTTTTAAAAAACTCAAGAACAAGGGATGAACAACTCATTGTTCCAAATCCTGGAGATTACCCCATGACAAGGAAAATTTGCGTAATCGGTGCCAATGGCCAACTGGGCTCTGATATCTGTCATTCCTTTGAGAAAAACGGTGATCAGATTTTTGGTTTGGATCATGTAGGTATTGAAATAACCGATATAAATACAGTAAAAAAAGTGCTGCATGAGATCAACGCCGATATGGTTATCAATACCGCAGCCATGCATCATGTGGGAAATTGTGAGGTTGAACCCCAGAAGGCTTTTCTGGTCAATGGAATTGGTTCCAGAAACCTTGCTCTGATCTGCCGGGAAATCCAGAGTCCTCTGGTTCACATCAGCACAGATTATGTTTTTGACGGCAAAAAGGAAACCCCTTATATTGAAACCGATAGGCCGGTTCCCCTGAATGTTTACGGAAATACCAAGCTTTCCGGTGAGTATTTTATTGAATCAATTGCTGAAAAATATTTTATATTAAGGGTATCTGGTATTTATGGTAAAAATCCCTGCCGGGCCAAGGGGAGTAATTTTGTGCAGACCATGTTAAGATTGGCTAAGGAAAAAAGTGAAATCCGGGTTGTTGATGATGAAATACTGACCCCCACTTTTACCGGGGATATTGCTGACCAGATTGTTAAACTTCTCAGTGGCGTGTCTGAGTATGGCCTGTATCATGTTACTGCAGAAGGGGAATGTTCATGGTATGAATTTGCAGCTGAAATTTTTTCGATTACAGGAACCGATGTGGTCTTAAATCCTGCCGAACCCGGTGAATTTGCCGGAAATGTAATGAGACCCAAACGTTGTGTGTTGGAGAACAAACATTTAAAAGACCAAAATCTCAATATAATGTTCCATTGGAAAGAAGGGCTAAGAAGATATTTGACCTGAATAAAGATCAAAAAAAAATAGGGTTGGGATAACCCAACCCTATTTATCAAAAATGATTTTGACAAGACACACACAGTGTCTATTTTAAGTATATTTCAAAATAAATTTTTTTCAAAAAAAAAATTTTTTTTTATTCTGTGTCTTTGCTATATAATTTCTCTTAATCCAGAAATTTGTGATTTTTGGAGTGCAATATTATTCGACTTCTGAGGAAAAGGCCATAAGGTTGACCTCGGTATTCATCAGTATCGCTTTTAGATAATATTTTAAGATAATGAATATTTGATAAACAAAAACCATTATATAAACAGGAAGTCTGTTTTCAATTTGA